>JAJYKO010000026.1 GCA_021788565.1 Chloroflexota bacterium | reverse complement strand
ACCTGCTACGACTACCCCAACGCCCTCTTGGTGGACAGGGCAGGCATGGACATCGTCCTGGTGGGAGACTCCCTTGGCATGACCGTCCTGGGTTACCCCAACACCCTGCCCGTCACCATGGAGGAGATGATCATCTTCTCCAGTGCAGTGACCAGGGCCTGCAAGAGGGCATTCGTGATCGGGGACATGCCCTACATGAGCTACCAGCCCGGCGTGGAGACGGCGGTGAGGAACGCCGGACGCTTCATGAGCGAGGCTTCTTGCGACGGGATCAAGCTGGAGGGTGGCAGGGCGATGGCCAGTCGGGTGAGGGCCATCGTGGACTCGGGGATCCCCGTGATGGGCCACCTTGGACTCACCCCCCAGAGCGCGAGCATGCAGGGGGGCTTCAAGGTGCAGGCGAAGACCGGCGATGCGGCTAAGAGGCTCCTGGACGACTGCCTGGCCCTGGAGGACGCGGGGGTCTACTCCATCCTGCTCGAGCTGGTGCCGGCCAAGGTGGCCGAGTACATCACCTCCAGGCTATCGGTGCCCACCATCTCCATCGGCAGCGGTGTGGGTTGTGATGGCCACTGCATGATCTACCACGACGTGATCGGGATGTTCGAGGCCTTCCTGCCGAAACACGTCAAGCAGTACGCCAACGTGAGCCCGATCCTGCAGGATGCCCTGCGGAAGAACGTGGTAGAGATCAAGGAGAAGGTGTACCCCGAGGCGGGCAAGCACGACTTCAAGATCGCCGATGAGGCCTTTGCCGACTTCCTCAAGCAGGCCGAGTAGAAGCCGCGGTCAGTGGCCGCGGCTTTTGTCCGTGGCGGAAGCAGGTGGGGCGGGTTTCAAACCCGCCCCACGTTTTCACCGCAGTCCGAAGAACTTCTTAATCCGCCACCAGATGTACTGCCACGAGGACCCGCTTCGCCGGATGCGGTATGGCTCGTAGTCGATGATCTTGCCCCGCCATCGCCTCTCGTTCGTCCCGTATCGTCTGGAAAGTATCGGCAATCCGATGGCTATCAGCAGACACGCGACGCTCAAGATCGCGGCTATCGCCCCAAAGGGCGGATAGATCCGGTGGAGCAGCCCGGCAGCCAGCGCCAGCACGATCATCGCCGCCATGTAGACTGTTGAGTCGTAGCCGTTGAGTTGCCGTCGAAACCTGCTCATCCAGCCACTCCAAGGGGGAGGTGACTTTTGCTGACGGCGCTTCGGCCGCTCCTCCCCGTCAGGGACGAACTCGTCCATCTTGTTCAGAATCTCGCGGATCTCGTCTTCGTATCGATCGTGGGGCATCGGCACGTCCCTCAGCTTTCAGCAGTCAGCGGTCAGCTATCAGCTTTCAGCCATGGTGTGGCTTCGTCGACTCTTTTATCTCGCATTTTCAGCACTACTAGTATAGCCTTTCAAGGTCCTGCGTACCACCGTTTTCTTGCTTAATCTGTGCCCGCCTTGGGCAGCGAACCGCGGAGAGCTATTTCAGCTTCTCGGCCATGGCGAGTAGCGAGCGAGCGCGTTCCACGATAGGGATGTCGATCATCTTGCCGTTCAGCGCGACCGAGGCCTCGCCCCGCGCCTCCGCATCCTCGTAGGCTGCCACAACCTGCCTTGCGTACTCTACCTCTTTCTCCGAAGGAGTGAAGATTCGGTTCGCCACCTCGATCTGCTTCGGGTGGATCAGAAACTTCCCCCTGAACCCCAGCTGCTTGGCTAATAGGGTGTCTTTCTCCATTCCGTCGTCGTCGTTGACGTCGGAGAAGACGCTGTCCACTGCTGTCACATCGGTCAACCGGGAGTAGAGGGCGACCATGGTCCGTGGATACAGACCCTCGATGCCGTCCCGAGAGCGCTCGACCCCGAGATCGGTCGCGAAGTCCTCGGCCCCGTAGGAGAGCCCAACGAATCGCTTGCTACACCCGGCGATCCGCGGCAGACCAAGAACGCCGGGCACCGTTTCGATGATCGCAAGGATCTTCGTATGCCCGGCCGCCAGGCCTGCTCGCTGCTCCCGCTCCAGCAGCATCATGTGTGCCGTCTGTACCCCCTCGGGATCCTCGACCTTTGGCAGCACGATTCCAAACAGGTTCGGAGAGAGGATGGCTTCCAGGTCGTCGGGGAGGAGGCCAGTTCCCACCGCGTTTACCCGGACGAATAGCTTGAATCGGCCAAAGTCCCCGCTATCCATCGCATCACGCACCATGCGCCTGGCCGCGGCCTTCTCCGCGGGCGGCACCGCGTCCTCAAGATCGAAGATGATGGCGTCCAGTTCCGTCAGCCCCTTGGCCTTCTCGATCATCCTTGGTCGATTGCCAGGCACGAATAGCAGGGTTCGAAGCAATTCCACCGTTCACCTCCAAAGTCAGTTCTGAGTTCTGGGCGTGAACGTGCCAGAGGGCACGTTCACGGAGTTCTGGGTTTCGCTTCGGTCCAGAAAAGTGGTCAGGCGCGAGAGGTACACCGAAGGATTCGCCGCGTAGCTACGAACGTGCTCGGCACCGGGCACGAAGTAGGTTTGCACGCTGGGACCATAGGCGGCGGCGATCCTCTGTCCATGACTCACCGGCACCGTCGTATCCGCATCACCGTGAATCACCAGCAACGGCACCCCGCGACCTGCGAGTGTCCTCGCCGCGTCGATAGGGCGGATGCTGTACACATCTACGCCAATCAGCAGCCTGGTCGCCAGCACCACCCCCGGCGTGAAGATGGAAGGCAGCCCGCTGGCCTTGGGGATCTGGTCCTCCAGAATCTGCCCCAGGTCGGCATAGCCGCTGTCTTCGGCCACGGCGCTAATCCTCGGATCCGTGGCCGCCTCCAGCATCGCCGTTGCCGCGCCCATGGAGTAGCCGAGCAGGTCCACACCCTGGGTTGCGAGACCCCGCTTCTCGAGGAAGTCGACGGCGCCACCCACATCGCGCACCTCTTCAGCACCGAGGGTGAAGTGGTCGCCGCCGGAGCGCCCGCACCCACGAAGATCGAACATCAGCACTGGGTGGCCGTCCTGCACCAGGCCCCGCGCGACCTCCAGCGCTCGCCCATCCACCTCTCTCTGCCGATCGCTGCCCTTCCCATGCACCATCACCACGGGGCGGCGCGATGAGCCGCTCGCCGGAAGGAGCCACCCGTCCAGCTTGATGGAATCGACCCTGCTCGGGAAGCTTACCTGCTCGAAAGCGAGGCCGTACTGGTCCGGGCTTCGCTCGAAAGGTAGGCGCACCGGGCGGGTCAGGCTAATGGCCATGTAGCCGGAAAGGATTGCGTAGACGGCGACCGCGGCCAGCAAGGCTCCGAAGATGAGTCGAAGCGGTAGACCGCGCTGTCCGTGGGAAGTACAGAGAAGAGACTGCCCGTACCTCGTTTGGACGACGGGGCGTGACAGCGCGGGATAAGGATGAATGCCGCTCCGACGATCTCTCCCCGAGTCGGGCATGGCTCTCCCCTCTTGCCGGAGACTGGGTCGTTGCATCGACTGCCGAGGTGCGCACACACATGATAGTCATGGCTGCTCTACGTCGCAATGCCGCCATGCCGCCACGCGCCTTGCCATTCCAGCGCAGATGATGTATTGTCTCGAAGATTTGGTGATCTCGGCGACAGTTGCATCGCGTGGTTCGAACCGTTGTGATAAAATGATGCGGACAGCGGCGTCGTTTGACTCCTTGTGTTGCTTCTTGAGTCCCCTCACGCAGGCACACTTCGCGTCAACGATCCCATCCAGGCCGGCTCCTGGACTTGCGCTGTTCGTGTTCTGAGAACTACTTAAGGGAGATGACATGGCATTTTCGGAGAGGACCCTCACCTGCCGCGATTGTGGGCGTTCCTTCCCCTTTACGGTTGAGGAACAGGAGTTTTTCGCACAGAAGGGGTTCACCAACGACCCCGCCCGGTGCCCCGAGTGCCGCGCGGCCCGCAGAGCAGAGCGGGGTGATGCCCGTGGCTTCGGCGGTGGCCGTAGCCGCGAACCTCGCCAGATGTACCCCGCGGTGTGTGCCAGCTGCGGCAAGGAGACCGAGGTTCCATTCCAGCCTAGAGGGGATAAGCCCGTCTACTGCTCTGATTGCTACTCGCAGATGCGTAGCAGCAATAGCGGTGGCTATGGGAGGGGTTACTGATGCAGGTAATCGCACGGGACGGCGAGTCCGTCGAGGAGCTACTGTCTCGCTTCAAGCGCGGTATGGCCAGGTCCGGCATTCTCAAGGACTTGAAGAAGCGCCGCTTCTTCGTCGGTCCTGGGGAGCAGCGCCGGATGAAGGAGAAAGAGGCCGCCCGCAAACTGAAGCGCCGCAAGCAGAAGGCTGCCGACAGGAAGCGCCGCGGCGGTTTCAGCTCCCGCTAGCGCAGCAAGCTTATCGTCCAACATCGAAATCTAAGGATAGCAGGGCCGGGTTCTGGCCCTGCTATTGGTTGTTTTCCTCCAAGCGGAGAGTTCACATGCCAACGAAGCCTTCCAAAGAGTTAATGCCGATACCGAACCCTCATCCCGACCGGGACTACGACGTGGAGTTCTCCACCGACGAGTTCACCTGCGTCTGCCCTATGACGGGCCAGCCCGATTTCGCCACCATCAGGATCAGCTTCGTGCCGGACGAGCATCTGGTGGAGCTGAAAAGCCTGAAGCTGTACCTCTGGTCCTTTCGTCACGAGGGGCACTTCCACGAGGACGTGACCAACATCATCCTGAACGACCTGGTTCGGACCATCAGGCCGCGCCGGATGACGGTGGTGGGGGAATTCAACGTGCGGGGCGGCATCGGCACCGTGGTGAAGGCCAGCTATCCCTTCGTCCGGAGCGAGACCCCCAGCCTCAACGGCCTGACGGAGGCCGGAGCGTCGAGCGGCGAGTAGCCAGACACGATGTAGAAGGATGACCGGGCGAACTCTGAACGCTACTAGTCCAGCGCCAGCAGGTAGCGGAGTTGCTCGTCGATGACATCCATTGCGTCGGTGCCGGATAGATTGTCGACCTTCTCCCGCAGGTAGCGTTTGTCCACCGCCGTAATCTGCTCCACGAGGGCTCGTGTCCGTGCTCCCCGAAAGTGGAACTCCGGATGCGTGGTCGAGGGTTGCGCGCTGCTAGAGAGGGGAACGACCACCAGAGTCGAAAGCCAGTTGTACGGCTCGTCGGAGACAACGACTGCGTAATGAGGCCCTCGGGTCTGATGGCCGGGACCGGGCAGGACAGCTCGAAAGACATCACCCCTCTCGATTGGCCTCTCGACTTGTTCCACCTAAATCTCTCCTCGATCGGCTCTATCCCATCTCTCGGCCAGCCCTTCTGCCGATGCCTCGGCCCACCGCCGTGCATCCTCGGACACGAGTTGCTGAGCTGCCAGGGCTCTTGACTCCGCCCTGACCCGACTGCGCCGCTCTTCCCTCAACATCCGCCGGATGGCTTCACGGATGAAGTCGCTCTGGCTCGGGAACCGTTCCCGGTCGCGCAGTGCCTCCATCCTGGCGTAGTCCTTCTCATCCACTCGTACCGTCACAGTCTTGCTCACCGTGGATGTCTTGCTCATCTCTACCTCCTATCCTGGCATGGCTCAGGAGAGCGGGCAGATGGGGTGACAGTCGGGGGAGGGCGAGCCTCCCGGCGAGCCGCCACGCCGGTAGGAAACAGGCGGCTCAGCAGGAGCTTCGCCCTCCCTTCCCCATCCCACACTGCGACCCTACTGCTGAACCATGCTCCTATCCTCAAGATACTGCAAGACACGTACGCAGTCAAGAGTAGATACGAATCCGACTACACGCGGTATGATCCGTGGCTGATGCTCGTTTTGGTCAGGGTACTTGCCTTGCAGTGAGCGTCCGAAGGCGGTTGATGGCCGCGGCGGCGTCCTGCGGGCGGGGAAGGGCGTAGTCGCCGGGGTGCCGGCCGGATCCGAAGGGCGCGATGACGTCCAGGCCTCGAGCCGCGACGTCGGAGTAGATCCGCTCCAGCACCTGGGTCAGCGTAGAGCGGCTATCGAAGTAGCCTTGGTTGACCGCATACAACAGCATGTTGGCGATCCCCTCGCTCTGGGACGGGTCCACAAGCTGCTCCACATCGTCCAGGTCGATGCTCTCCTGCCCGAACTGCACGGCGTCCACCCCGCGTCCCCGCACCTTCACCCGCTGTCCACGGTAGGGATTGAAGCTCTCAGCCAGAGGTATCCTGGCCACTAGCCTGCCGAAGCCCCCTGGTGCCTCGGGCAAGCGCGGGTTGGGATCGTGCGCCGCGATTTCCCGTGCGCGGTCGGTCACCACCCTCGGGACGTAGCGATCCAAGAATATGACCGTGTCCGCCACCTCGAAGTAGTCGCCCGATCCGCCCATCACCAGGATGGTTGACACTCCGAGCTCTCTGTAGAGGTTCCGGACTTGATCGATGTAGGGCGTGATCGGCTCCTTCGCCTTGGGCACCAGCTTCTGCATCTTCTCGTCGCGAATCATGAAGTTGGTGGCGCAGCTATCCTCGTCCATCAGCAGTAGCTTCGAGCCGGCCTCCAACGCTTCCACGATGTTGGCCGCCTGGGAGGTGCTGCCGCTGGCGTTGTCGGTGGAGAATGCCGTGGTGTCCTTCTGGAACGGCAGGTTGGAGATAAAGGGCGAGATATTCACCTTCTCCACCCGGCGGCCGTCCTCGGCCCGAATCTTCACCGCGTCTGCCGTGCTCACCACGTACTCCCTCCCGTCGCCCGGGATGTGGTTGTACACGCCCATCTCTATAGCGGATAGCAGCGTGGACTTGCCGTGGTAGCCCCCGCCCACGATCACCGTGATCCCGGCGGGGATGCCCATGCCGGGGATCTTCCCTCGGTTGGGAACGGAGACCTCTACCCTCAGCTCCGGAGGGGAGGTGAACTGCACCGCCTGTACGGCCGGCATCGGCCTCGGGCTGATACCGCTCTCGCGCGGCAGGATTGCCCCATCGGCCACGAAAGCCACCAGCCCATTCGCCTCCAGTTGACCCCGCAGCGCCTCGGCGTCCTCGGCCACCTCCACATGCCGGCGGACAGCGTCCCGGTCTAGAGCGGAATAGTAGAGGGACGCCTGCACCAGCTTCGGGATCTCCTGGTGGAACATGGCGATCGCCTCGCCCGCCAGCACCGAGCGCCCGGCGGCGGGGAGCCCCGCCGCGAAGCGAATCTCCGCGAACTGGTCCGTCACCAGGCAGGAGGTGCGGTCCAGGATCTCCTGTCCCCCCACGTCCACGGCGACCATGCCGCTTTTGCCTGTGCCGCGGTTCCCCTTGACGAAGCGGCGGATGGCGGCCGCGAACTGCCGGGTCAGGTAGTCCCGCAGCGCGACCCGGCGCACGGGTGTGGAGAAGAGTTCCGGAGGGAAGGCGGCCTGCTTCTGGGGAACCCGTACTCGCAGCAGGGAGGGAGAGGCGAACGGGTCACCCTGGACGTGATCGAGGTAGAGAACGAAGCCGGGAAAGGCGTACTCGCCAGCAAGATCTTTGTAAGCTGGGTAGCCCCGATGGTCTATCGCGCGCAGTCGCTGCTCGAGGGGGAGTTTCATCCTGGCTTACTTCCTGGTGAGCTTACTGGGCGGCATTCCGGACCTCCCGCGAGGACCGGCCCCTTTGCCTAAGGGTAATGCAGCCGCCAGTCCCCGTGCAATGGGACAGGTAGCTAGGGTGGCCGTCACATTTCCGAGACGTGCCTCCCGGCCGTGTGTAGGAGCCGGCTCCTGCCGGCGATGGGCGGCTTCTGCCCGGCGGAAAGCCTGCCCGCGAGGGAGCAGTCAGACAATTTCATTGCCACAACAGTCTCGACGGAGTATGCGGCCACCACGGGAGTTGGTCTGGGTCGTTGCCGATGCCGTCCGCTCTGAGGTCCACATCCTTCGTGGGGCGACCGAATATGAGTTGCCTCGGTGCGGCGATTGCGAATAGCGGGAGTGCGCCCTTCAGAAGGAACCGGTCCCGATATCGGCTGGCTGCCAGTCGTGCCAGGAGTCTTTCCTGGTAGAACAGGTTTAGGACGACGTTGAAATCGCGCCTTTCACGCTTCGCGATGTTGAGCAGCCGTGCCCGGATGGAAGACTCGCTCAACGATGTCTGGTTCGGACTCACAGCAGCGCTTCCAAGTAGGAAGTGAGCTGAGGCAGCACTCGGCAAACCACGGCGGCGGGAGGATCGGCGTTCGATTTGAGGTAGAACCGGATGCCGGACTACAGCAATTCTGTCATGCAGAAATAGTGGGCATCTGGACCCAGAAATGCTATAATCCTGTTACGACGGCTGGAGGTGCAGCACATGACAGTCAAGATGTCCGAGAGGGGCACGGTGACCTTGCCCAAGGAAGTCCGTCCCAATCAGACGGGCGAGGTGCTATTCGACGCTGTCCGGCGAGAGGATGGAGTCATTGAGTTGCGTCCTCAGATTACTGTGGCCGCTTCCGCGGCCTGGTTCTGGACCGAGGAATGGCAGAGGCGGGAGCGGGAGGTTCAGGCGTCCTACAATCGGGGCGATTTCACCCGGCACGAGTCGGGCGAAGATCTCATGAGCCATTTGGAGAAACTGGCTGTTGAGTCCAAGGCCGCTCGCAGAAGCAGATGAAGTACGACACCGCGCCTGAGTTCGACGGCGACTTCAAGCGGTTAGGGGATCGAGAACAGGGTTTATTCATGAAGGCGGTTCATAAGATGATCGAGGCTTGCAAGCCTGAGCCGGATCACATCCCCAACTGGCCCGCTGAGTTAAGGGTCGAGCGACTGACCGATCATCCAGGTATCTTCGGGATGACCTGGAGCTTCGCTGGCCCGGACGGAAGGGCCACATTTGAAATCGTGTCGGATGAAGATGCTGACCCGGTGCTACGATGGCGCAGGATCGGGGACCACAAAATATACAAGAAGCCCTAGCCCCGAAAGCACCCGGAGGCCTCGAGGCGGTGGTAGCGGGTCCTCTAGGGGCTTACTGGTGGGCAATTGCTCTCATCGGACGATGTGGTATTCGCAGAGGGCGACGATGGGGGCATCAGGCTGGGAGTTGGGCCAGACCCTCTACAGCCCCAAGCACGCAGAACGCCATTTGCCCTGACTTCTTCGGCTTGCCAGCAGCGCGATCTCGGATAGTGCAGGGCGATGCCCTGAGCTAGATGCCTCAGGAAGCTCTCGTCTCCCGTTCAGTATCCCTTCGAGCGATGGCGAATGTTGGGCGTAAACCGTAACCTGGGTGGGCCACTACTCAGACGGGTTGCAGAACACTACAGATAATATCGGTCAGCCGCATCGCCGCGATTAGCCGTGGCATAGCCAGATTGGGACAAGAGAACGCTCCGGAGAGAAATCTGGGTCGCTCGTTCTACGAATAGCAGTGTACAGTCGTACACCAACACGAAAAGACGCACCCCGAACATAGGGGGTGCAATAGCGACAATCCCGGACCAGGCCGATGCCTCCTTGCTGGCCCTCGCCGAGACGCGAGACCTGCACCCGGTCTTCACCCTAGACCGCGACGACTTCCACGACTACCGCCTTCGCGGCCGCCGGCACTTTCAGGTGGTGCCGTAGCGCTTCGTTCGGCGTCGCGGCTCCGTCTCTGGTATCCCTAAGCGCCAGACGTCGATCACGTCGTGGGTAGCTCCCGCGGCTGCCTTTCGTGTCGTTCACCGTTCGCCTCGCTTCTTCAGAAACGCGTTATCGAGATTCCAGGATTCCGTTACCGCGTTTAGTCGCACTTGTACCTGCGAGCGCGGCTACTAGCCTACAGCGCGACCCTGGCAGCCTGGAAGAAATCGAGTGGCATCTCATGTTGGAGGTGCCACACAATGGCCATGGGGCGTTCGCCCTGGTGGCTGACGTAGGAAGCTGGGCCGAGGAACAAGAATGGAGAGGCACCCAGGCTCTCGCCTTCACTGCTCTCGCGGACGAACAGCAGCACGCGAGTTCCCTTAGTTTGGTGTTGAATGTACCGCAGCCCTGTAGGAGACGAAGCTCTCGTCGTCGATTGCGATTCCCAGTGGAACAGAGTCGGGGATATCGGATAGTCGCGATATCGCGTCGTTGGAGAAAAGCGCCGTTCTGATTTGTTCAAGGTCACCACGAAGATGTCCATCTGGTAGCGGTCTATCCATCTCACGCCCTCGCGCCAGGTAGTAGGCCGTTCAGCTGTCGTTTCGCCGAGTGCTGCCAGCAGTTCATCGCGTGAGTAGCGAGCGTGAAGGTGTAGAGGTACCTCAGGTTCTAAGCCAGCATCTTGTGCCAGACGGGCAGCACGTGAGTCAAGTACCTCGAGTAACTCTCGTAGCTCGCTCACAATGTTGGGGTTTGTCCAGAGACGGTCGAATGATGCCTGAAGGGATACCGATCCCGGGCTTGATGACCACAGGTCGAAGTGCAGCATGTTGGCTAGCCGCAGCTCTCGAAGGTCGAAGCTCGAGACGTTGGGGGGAGTCGGCTGCGCCAACCAATGGGTGTAGGTGCTCACACGGTTTGGGTCGTCGATGTGCAGCATTCGCCCGAGAGCTTTGCTCAGCATTGCCTCATCGGGGCCTGCATCGCCGACGAAACCGGCCTGCCGGCGAATCACGGTCCAGCCAGGATGGGTTCCCGAATAGATGTCCTCCAGCGAAAAGCCGCTACTTTCGAGAAAATCGCAGAGCTTCACATCGCCGAGTTCCTTCAAACGCCCGCTGAGACGGGAACCTCGAAGCCCCAGCGCGCCACGAATGTTCTCCAGAATCGACTTTTGAGACTGTCGGTCGAGGCTAATAGAGCAACCGGCTGGCAGGAAGGGGAAGTCGTCCTCGACCTGACGGAGTACATGCCCACGGTCACCGCCAAGGATGGCTTTGAATCGCTCTTCAAACCTGAAACGGCGGTGTTGCTGCCCGATGAAGTCCAGTGCGGTTACGCTGGCCTTGCCCTCGGTCCGCCGCAGCCCTCGGCCGAGCTGCTGTAGGAAGATAACGGGGCTCTCGGTAGGACGAAGGAAGAACAGGGTATCGATGTCGGGTATGTCCAGCCCCTCGTTGAAGAGGTCCACGGCAAAGATCACATTGACCGTGCGGTCACGCAGCTTCGCTAGCGCGTCCACGCGTTCCGACTGGGCTGAGTTCGCCGAGAGTGCGGCGGCCGGAATCCCTGCCCGACGGAAGCGTTCGGCCATATATTCAGCATGCTTAACGCTGACACAGAAACCCAGCGCTCGCATGGCATTCGGATCCTCGATGACGTCGTACATGGTCTTCAATACCTTGGCGACGCGAGCATCGTTGCCCGTGTAGACCTTCTCGAGTTGACCCGTTTCGTACCCGCCGCGGCTCCAGGTCAGCCGCGAGAGATCCACACCATCCGCAACACCGAAGTATTGGAACGGGCAGAGAAGACCCTGCTCAAGCGCATCCCACAGCCGTAGTTCAACCGCAGTATGCCCACCGAACCACTTCTTGATATCCAAACCGTCGCTGCGCTCAGGAGTGGCTGTCATGCCAACAAGTAATTTAGGGCGCAGATGCTCCAACAGTCTCTGGTAGGTGGGAGCCGCAGCATGATGGAACTCATCGACGATAACCACGTCATAGGCATCTGGCGATAGTTCGCCCAATCGAGTCCGCCCAAGGGCCTGGAGAGATTGTATTGAGGCGAACACGTGGCGCCCTTCCTTGGGTTTCTCTCCGGCAACCATTAGTTCGCCGAAGCTGCCGTCACGGAGCACGTTACGGAACGTATCGAGACTCTGTCGGAGTATCTCCTGTCGATGGGCTACAAACAGCAGCGAGGCCTCTCCCCAGGTCTCCCGTACACGTTTGTAGTCGAATGCCGAGACCACTGTCTTCCCTGTACCCGTCGCAGCCACAATGAGGTTGCGCCAACGGCTATGCCTCAGTCGTTCAACCTCCAGCTGGTAGAGCATCTCGCGCTGGAATGGGTAAGGCTGAATATCGAACGGGGCGATGATCGTTTCGCCGGACGGGAGCGCTCTCTTGAGTTCCCTGTCGAATCGGTCACGGTCATAGGGTTCGAAACCGGAATCGGCCCAATAGGTGTCGAAGGCAGCTCGGAAGCGTTGGAGCAGGGCGGCCGAAGCCGGTTGCGTGAGCCGGACGTTCCACTCCAGGCCGTCGTGCAGGGCCGAATGGCTGAGATTGGAGGAGCCGATGTAGGCAGTTGAAAACCCGCTCTTGCGATCAAACAGCCACGCTTTGGCATGTAGACGGGTCGACTGCGTCTCATAACTTATGCGAATGTCAGCACCCAGTGAGGCCAGGACGTCCAAGGCGCGTGCTTGAGTCGCTCCTGTGTAGGTTGTGGTGATAATCCGGAGTGGAACTCCGCGCATGTGAGCGCTCTTGATCCCGTCGACGAGCACCCTGATCCCGCTCCACTTGATGAAAGCGCACAACAGGTCAACTCGATCCGCCGAAGCCAGTTCGTGCTTCAGCTCTCGCGCGAGGGATGGCTCCTGTTTCGAGGACACGAGCAACGCGTTTTGGGATAGTGGGATCGTGGGGCGAGGCAGGGGCTCGATGGCGGCCAGTGGAGTCTTTGGCCCCCGGTGGACCTCCAGCAATTGCCGGCCGCTCTGATCGATCAAGTCGTCGAGCGCGACTCCGCCAGTCGAATCCTCGGCGATCTGTTCGATTAGCTGGTTGCAGTATTCTACCTGGCGCTCTGTATTGCCTTCGAACGAAGGGCCCCGCAAAACCACCTCGACGAGGTCGGCGATGTAGCGCGCGAGCAATGCGGGACTATCAACAGGCGGTATGCGGGCCAAGCGATACAGCCGCTCGTCGGGTGGGAGTTGCTTCGCAAGCAACTGCGTCAGGACTGCTTCGTAGATGCCTGGCTGCAACCCGGACAAACTGATTACACCTCTTCCTCGGAATGCTCAGTTCTTCCCGCGTCAGGAGCAAAGGCATCCGGCTTTCTAATCGGGTGAGGGACCGTCAGGCCATCATCCGCCGGAATCGCGGCTTTCTGCTTTCACGCATGCGAATGGAATGATTGAAGCGATTGGCTCTCCCGGTGCCGGAATGCAGCGTTCGGGAACTCTGCCACGTTCTACTGCAGTGCCATGCGTTCGAGGTACCTGCTTGGAACTTGCGAGATTCTGGACTTTCGGCGTCAGGTGTGTCAATCGTCTGCCGAGAGGCTCGGGCAAGCATCTCGCTAACGTCGACGACTACAGCGATTCGCTGTATACTTGGCTTGTTGGTGAAAACCATGCGGACCAGAGGCAAGATAATGAGCGTGGCAGAGCGATCCTCGAAATCGGGAAGATTGAGACGGGCAGACTTGCGCATGAGTGAGGAGCGGCTGCGCCGGTATCAGCAGGCCGCCGCCCTCGAGGAAACTAGTTTCAGTGCTTTCGCGTTGCGGGCGCTGGACGCGGCGGCTGAGGAGATTCTCCGCCGGCACCGGACGATCACCCTGTCAGAGGAGGGCATGAGAGCCTTCGTGGATGACCTTCTGAACCCAGGCGAGCCTGGCGAGCGGCTGAAGCGATACTCGGAGATGCACCGGAAGATGGTGAGTGGACAATAGATACCGGGTGGAGATTCTGGGCAGTCAGACGAAGCGGGATTTCTCCTGTGGAGTCGATGCCCTGGATCGATACCTGATGCGCCAGGCGAGCCAGGACCAACGG
Source organism: Chloroflexota bacterium (assembly GCA_021788565.1). Next base: position 3,388 of record JAJYKO010000026.1, on the reverse strand, counting down.
AGAGGAGTGGCTGTCGTCTACCTGCTAATGGACAGGGAGGCAGAGAGAGTCGCCGGGTACTACACCCTCTCGACCGCATCTATCAGGTCCGACAGATTGCCGGAGAACATGAGGTCCAGGCTGCCTCGGTATGAAGAGCTACCGGCGGCCATAATCGGCCGGTTGGCAGTGGATCTGCGCTATCAGGGCCAGAGGCTTGGTGGCTTTCTCTTACTGGACGCACTCCAGCGTTGCCTCGCCACTAGCGAAAGGATGGGTCTGCTAGCGGTGACTGTGGATGCAAAGGGCGATCGGGCTCGCGCCTTCTACGAGGCATTCGAGTTTCGTCCTTTCGCGGGGGAAAAGTATCACCTCTATCTCCCAGTCGCGAAGATCAGGTCTCTGGCTACGTAGCAGCGCTCTCTCAGCACTGTCTCCGCCCTCCCGCCCTTCGCGGTTCTACCACGAGCGCCCCTACCTCCCCACCACGAACCGGCCGTCCTTCATGAAGAGTTCCCCGTCGGCGTAGACGGCGCCACCGGAGCGCAGATCGCACACCATATCCCAGTGCACCCCGGACTGGTTGACCCCGCCGCTCTCGGGGATGCTCGCCCCCACCGCCATGTGGACGGTGCCGCCGATCTTCTCGTCGTAGGCGACCTCCCTCGTGAACCGCGTGATCCTCGGGTTGTTCCCGAAGGCGAACTCGCCCAGGCGCCGCGCCCCCTCGTCCGCGTCCAGCATCTCGATCAGGAACTCCTCGTTCTGCGCCGCGCGGGCCTCCACCACCCTGCCCGCCTCGAAGCGGAGCCTCACGTCCTCCACCAGCCGGCCGTGGGCGGCTGCCGGATAGGTGAAGCGGACGTGGCCGTTAACCGAGTCCTCCACGGGGCCGGTGAAGATCTCCCCGTCGGGCATGTTCATCTGCCCGCTGCAGTTGATCCAGCGCCGCCCGGCCACGGAGAAGGTGAGGTCGGTGTCTGGACCCACCAGGCGGATCTCTTGCTTATCCCTCAGCCACGCTATCAGCCGTTCCTGCTCCCGGTCCAGCTCCTGCCAGCGCGCGATTGGATCGGGATCGTCCAGAAAGCAGGAGTCGAAGGCGAAGTCGCTGTAGCTGGCCAGGGACATGCCCGCGTCCTGGGCGTAGCCGTAAGTGGGATAGAAGAAGCTGACCCACCGGTACTCGCCGGACGCCGTGCGCTCCAGCATCCGGTGCAGAAGCCGCTGCCTGGCCGCTGCGTAGGTCGCCTGGCGCTTCGGGTCCACGCCTGAGAGCGCCCGGGTGTTGGGGTCGGCCGGAATGACGATCCGGGCGTCGTAGGCTTCGACCTGCAGGTCGGCCATGGGCGTGATGGCGCCGAGCTGCTCCTCGTTCGCCGCCTGGAAGAAGATCTCGTCCAGGGAGGGCAGCAGCACCCTCACATCCACCAGTGCCCCTGCCTGTAAAGCTGATCGGTAGCAGGCCTCCAGCAGCGGCTCGGCCAGCGGCATCCCCACCAGAAGAAGCTTGTCCCCGGGCTTCAGCTTCAATGAATACCGGACCAGAACGTCCGCCAGCCGGTCAACACGTGGGTCGTGCATAGCAAAATCCCCCCTCGATACCATAGCATGTCTCAGTCCTCAGTCCTCAGTCCTCAGTCCTCAGTCCTCAGTCCTCCCTCTGACTCTCGAGCGTCGTGCGGGGCCTCCAGGTCCACTGCTCATCGCCTTGCTCCTCCGCCTTCCTTACTATTGTTCTAGCGCGCGGGTAGTAGTACCATCACAGACGCTTTAGCAGGCACTTTAGCACTTTCGGCCCCAGCGTTATCTTTTCCCTGGCAAATTCGCGTCCAGCGTGGCCGTGTGCGTCGCCAATCCTGTTTGTCCGAAGCGAAGAGGAGGGACAGTGGAGAAACATATAGAGGTTCGCACGGAGCTCTGCACCGGCTGCAAGCTGTGTGAGCTCGGCTGCTCCGCCGTGAAGACGGGGCAGTTCAATCCGAAGGACTCGAGGATCAAGGTCGCTCTGGTAGATATGCCAGAGATCCCTGTTCCTATTCTGCTGGACTCCTGCGACTACTGCTTCGGCGATCCGGTCTGCGTGCGCTTCTGCATCTCGGGCGCTATCCTCTGGAAGGAGATGGAGGGCGCTCCGGTGAGGCCACAGCTTTCCGAGGCGGAGGGAATCGCTCACGCGTGGCTCGAGTCGGTGAGCAGGTAGATGGTAGCTATGGCGAGGGTCAAAGTCAGAGGCTTCACTGTGGTTCGGGACGTATTCGGCGCGGGCGCGGTTGAGGTCGAGGTGGATCATCCAGCGACCGTGAAAGGGGTCCTAGATGCCCTGCTCCAGCAGTATGGCGCCCCGCTGAAGAAGATAATCTGCGACCCGCACACCGGCGAGATCACCCCCTTCCCAATCAGGCACATCGACGAACTGATCAACTCTACGCTGGACGGGGCGAGATCCGTAAAGAACGGCGACGAGATAGCCATCATCTTTCCGATCGGAGGAGGTAGCCAGTGTCTATAGGCTTCCCGTACGGCGGCTACGCCGGCCAGATACTGAGGGTGGACTTAACGAAGAGGGCGGTATCCACCGAGCCCCTTCGTGAGGACTGGGCCAGGGATTTCGTCGGCGGTGTGGGGTACGCGGCTCGCCAGCTCTACGACGAAATCCCGGCGAAGACCGATCCCATGGGGCCGGGGAACAAGCTCATGTTCATGACCGGCCCCCTCTGTGGAACGATGATCCCGACCGGCTCCCGCGGATCGGTCTGCACCAAGTCCCCACTCACCGGCTCCTTCTTCCACAGCATCTACGGCGGGTACTTCCCACCTGAGCTGAAGTTTGCGGGCTACGATGGGCTGATCGTGGAGGGGGAATCCGCGAGTCCAGTCTACCTCTGGATCGACGACGGCCGGGTAGAAGTGCGGGACGCGGGGCAGCTCTGGGGGAAAAGCACCCTGACGGCCGAGGAAATCATTCGAGATGAGCTGGGCGAGGAGGAGGTCCAGATCGCCACTATCGGCGAGGCTGGAGAGGCTGGAACCCCGTACGCGATGATCTTGATAGGCATCAGAGCCGCCGGCCGAGGTGGGATGGGCGCGGTGATGGGGGCGAAGAAGCTGAAGGCGATCGCCGTGAGGGGAACCAAGGGCGTCAGCGTTCCGAACATGCTGCGGGTCTACAACACCTCCATGAAGCTCAACGACATCATGGCGACGAATCCCGGCTGCAAGGGCCTCCTGGAGTATGGTACGGCTCGGAACGGGGGCGCGCTGAACGCCATGGGGATCCTTCCCACGCGCAACTGGCAGACCGAGGTCTTCCAGCGAGTGGACGGGATCAGCGGCGAGACGATGAAAGATAAGGTGGTCAAGGCGAACAGGGCCTGCTTCGGGTGCCCCGTGAACTGCACCAAGTACA
>JAJYKO010000871.1 GCA_021788565.1 Chloroflexota bacterium | reverse complement strand
GCGGGCGCCGAGTCGCTACGATCGGCAGGTGCGACGGTGTCTCTCCACAAAGTAGATATCAGTATCGGCTCCCAGGTGGACGCCCTGATAGATGCGGTGTACCAGAGCTACGACCGACTCGACCTGGTGGTCAACAACGCTGGCGCGACTCGTTGGATCCCCTATCCGGACCTCGCCTCGGCCGATGAAGAGGCGTGGGATGACGTCCTAGATGTGAATCTTAAGGGCACCTACCTGGTCTCTCGGGCGGCTGCCCTTCGGATGCTGCCGGCTGGCGGGGGCGCGATGCTCAACATTGCCTCGGCCGCGGGCATCTCTGTCGGCGGAAGCAGCATCCCATACGCGGTGTCCAAGGCTGGGGTCGTCCACCTTACCAAGATGCTGGCCGTAGCCCTGGCGCCGAAGATTCGGGTGAACTGCATCGCGCCGAGCATGCTGCAGACACGATGGTGGGCGGACCATCAGGAGGGTGCACAGAACTACGTCAAGAACAGCCGCTTCGGCCGCAGCATCACCGTGGAGGACACGGCCAGGGCTGTGGTGATGCTGGCTACCAACGAGAGCATCAGCGGCCAGACGCTGGTAGTGGACCTGGCCGGATTCCTTCACTGAAGCGTCTGGAAAGGGAAAAGCATTGGGACCTTACTGCGGTTTCTGCAACAGGCATTGCGCGGTGCGATATCCGGACGGGACGTTGCCGTGCGTTTTTGAGGAAGCCGAGCGCAAGAAGAAGGAAGCTGCCCGTTCCGCCAATGGAGAGCCATCCGGACAGCAGACATCCGATGGCACCGAGACAACTGGTGCCGGAGATGGGAACGAGACGGCCTGAGCAATCGAAACGATGGCTAGGAGGAGTACATCCGATGGTACAGGTTACCAAGGAATTGATGCGCGAGTACGCCAGTGAGCTGAAGAACTGGGGCAAGTGGGGACCGAACGACGAGATCGGCACCTTGAACTACATAACGCCAGAATGTGTCATCGAGGCAGCCTCCCTGGTAAAGAAGGGGAAAGTCTTCTCCATGGCCATTCCCCTAGACCTCAACGGGCCTCAGACCGGTTGGGGAGGTCGCGTCAATCCGATCCGGATCATGCTCGCGACCGGGACCGACGCCGCCGCGGGTAAGCAAGGGGACAAGAACGCCTACGCCGACGACCTCGTCATCATGGCTACTCAGTGCGCCACTCACTGGGATGCCCTGGGCCACGTTTTCTACCGGTACGAGGACGAGAACGGCGAGATGCAGACGGTGATGTGGAACGGCTATCCAGCCACCATGGTGGACAGCAAGGGCTGCGGGAAGTGCGGCATTCACAACACGAAGGATAAATTAGCCGGCCGAGGCGTGCTGCTGGACATGGCCAGGTTCAAGGGTATGGACGAATTGCCCGGCGGCTTCGGAATAACCCCCAAGGACCTGGATGACTGCGCGAAAGCGGAGAACGTGCAGATCAAGCGCGGGGACTTTCTCCTGATCCGGACGGGTCAGTTGGGTAAGCTCATCGAGGCGGGAAGCTACGGGGACCTGGCGAAGCCCGGCGACGCCCCCGGACTGGAATTCGACACGCTGAAATGGCTGCACGACAGTGAGATCGCCGCCGTCGCGATGGACACCTGGGGCGTCGAGGTGCGGCCGAACCGCACCGACGACTTCTTCCAGCCGTGGCACGCGATCATCATCCCTATCCTGGGGATGATCCACGGAGAGATGTTCAAGCTGGACGATCTGGCCGCGGACTGTGCCGAGGACGGCCAGTACGAGTTCTTCCTTGTCGCGGCGTCGCTGCCCTTCACAAACGGCGCCGGCACTCCAGTCAACCCGATGGCGTTCAAGTAGGAGGTTCATCGATGTCCGAAATGACCAGCGGCGAGTTCTTCGCCAAGACCATAAAAGGGTACGGCCTGACACACATCTTCCTGGTCCCCGCCGTCTTTCGGCAGGCCATGGTGGCTATGGAGGAGTTGGGTATTCGGCGCGTCACGGCTCACCACGAGGTGGCCGCGGCCTACATGGCGGACGGTTACGCGCGGGCATCGCGCGGGCCGGCGGTCTGCTTCGCGCAGGCCGTGGGCAACGCTAACCTGGCCGCGGGGCTGCGGGAGTCCTTCCTGGCCGGCTCTGCCGTTGTGGCCCTTACCGGCGGCGGCCAGGCCCACTTCCGCTACAAGCACCTCTACCAGGTTACTGAAGACTTCCCCATGTTCGAGCCCCTCACCAAGTTCAACGCCAAGGTGGAGATGCCGAGCCGTCTGCCCGACCTGCTGCGGCAGGCGTTCCGCGTCGCGACCACGGGGGCGCCGGGGCCCGTACACCTGGAGATGCCCGGGCGGCTGGGCGAGATAGCCCAGGGGCCGATCGACACCGAGGTGGTCGTCGAGCAGCCGTTCACTCGTGTTCCGGCCTATCGGCAAGCGGCTGACCCCGCTCAAATCGAGGCCGCCCTGGCCGCGCTGGCTGCCGCGGAGCGGCCGGTGCTGGTGGTGGGCGGGGGAGTCACCATCTCCAACGCCTCCGAAGAGTTCGTGAAGCTGGCCGAGCTGCTCCAGATACCGGTGGCCATCTCTTTGAACGGCAAGGAGAACATCCCCGAGGATCATCCCTTGAACATCGGCCTGATCGGGACCTACGGCCGGTGGACAGCCAATGCCCTGGTGGCCGAGGCGGACCTGGTGTTCTTCGTCGGGAGCGAGGCCGGCGGTCACGTTACGGACCTTTTCAAGATCCCGCGACCAGGCACCAAGGTGCTGCAGCTCGACATAGATCCGCAGGAGGCCGGCCGCAACTATCATCTCGAGACCGCGGTTGTGGGCGATGCAAAGGTGGCGCTGAAGCAGATGATCGAGTCGGCAAGACCGACGGCCCCGAGAACCGCCTGGCTGGAGCGGGCACGGGAGTCGGTAAGGCAGTGGAGGGACTCCATCGAAGAGGTCTATAACTCGGATGCCTCGCCGGTGCACCCTGCGCGTGCCGTGAAAGAGCTCAGCGACGTGTTGCCGGACAACGCCGTGCTGGTGGCCGATACCGGTCACTCGGCTATCTGGACCGGCACGATGTTCCGTTTGAGGAAAGGCCAGCGGTACATCCGGTGCGCGGGCACTCTCGGGTGGGCCTTCCCTGGCACGCTGGGGATCAAGTGCGCCCTGCCGGAGAGGCCGGTCGTAGCGTTCGTCGGCGATGGCGGTTTCTACTACCACATGGCCGAAATGGAGACCATGGCCCGTATCGGCATCAATGCCATCGTCGTCGTGAACAACAACGGACGTTTGCGCCAGGAGCGCGCCGGCCTGACGGCCGCCTACGGAGGCACCCGCGGCCCGCGAGCCCACGAGATGTGGGAGTTCAAGCAGCCCGATTTCGCGGGGATCGCTGAGCGCATGGGGTGTATGGGCATCCGTGTGGAGAAGGCA
>JAJYKO010000870.1 GCA_021788565.1 Chloroflexota bacterium | reverse complement strand
TCTTTCGTGATGATCTGGCCATAGGGGATCCGGGAGGAGAGGCAAGCGTAGGCCGGTTTGTCCCAGGTACGGAGCCCGAGCCGCCGGGAGAGGAGCCGAATCTCGTTCTTGGTGAGGCCGGACTCCTGCAAGGGGCCCCTCGCGCCCATTTTCCTGGCGGCCTGAATGCCCGGGCGGAAGTCGCCCATGTCGTCGGCGTTGACGCCGTACAGCAGGTATCTCAGCCCCTCTTCCTGTGCGACTGGGAACATCTTGGTGAACAGCTCGGTCTTGCAGTGGAAGCATCGATTGGCGGGATTGCGCGCGTACTCTGGATTGGAAAGCTCCTCAGTTTCGATCAAACGCATGCGCGCCCCCATCTCCTCGGCAAGCTCCTGCGCTTCCGCCAGCTCACGGGCCGGATAGGACTCGGAAACCGCGGTTATGCCGAGCACTCGCTCGGGCCCGATCACATCCACCGCCACCTTCAAGAGGAAGGTGCTATCCACACCGCCAGAGTAGGCAACAGCCACGCTCCCCATCTCGCGGAGTATCGTCTTCAGCCGGTCATACTTGGTCTCGAGCTCGTCCATTGGTTCCTCCAGGCTTTCAGCTGCTAGCGATCAGGAGGTCGCTCCTGATCGCTGAGTGCTCGCACAATCGTTGCCCCACCCACAACCGTGTCCCCGTCGTACATGACCACGGCCTGCCCCGGGGATACGGCGCGTTGAGGTTCGTCGAACAGAATTCTGACGTAACCGTCAGGGTTTATCTCGGCGACCGCGGGCGCATCCGTGGAGCGATAACGGATCTTAGCGCTGACGCGAATCGGCCCGGCAGGGCGCTCGACAGCAATCCAGTTGACGTCGTCGGCGAGCAGGCCGCGGGAGTATAGCTCTTCCGGCTCGCCCACCACAACCGCATTCTCCTCCGGAAGCAGATCGACCACGTACAGCGGCCTGCCCGTGGCGATTCCGAGCCCCTTTCTCTGCCCAATGGTAAAGAAGGCAACCCCCGGGTGAGTTCCCAGCACTTCGCCCTTAAGGTTTCGGATAGGGCCTGGCATCGCCGCGGACGGCAACTGCCGCGATATGTAGCCGATGTAGTCCCCGTCTGGGACGAAGCAAAGCTCCTGGCTCTCGGGCCGCTCGGCAGTGGCAAGGCCGAGCTCCTTCGCGATCCGCCGCGTCTCCGGCTTCTCGATTCCACCAAGGGGGAAGATGGTGTGAGCCAACTGCCACTGGGTGAGATTGTACAGGGCGTAGCTCTGGTCCTTGGCCACGCTGGATGCCCTCCGCAGCAGATAGCGACCTTCCGGAGAGCGCACCACTCGCGCGTAATGGCCGGTGGCAATATGGCTTGCGCCCCAGCCCAGTGCCTTGGTCAACAGGGCGTCGAACTTCACGAAGCGATTGCATCGAATGCATGGATTGGGGGTTCGCCCGCGTGCGTACTCCGTGAGAAAATTGTCCACCACCTCGCGATCGAAGACGTCGCGAAAGTTGAGCGTGTAATGGGGAATGCCGAGCTTGTCCGCCACACGTCTGGCATCTTCCACTGATTCCAGCGAGCAGCAGACAGTGTGGCGAGCATCGGAGTCCACGATACTCTTTCGAGGCCATAGGTTCATGGTGACACCAATGACCCGGTAGCCCTGCTGAAGCAGCAGGGCAGCGGCGACAGAGCTATCCACCCCGCCGCTCATCGCGACCGCCACCAACTCGGCCACGCTCGATGCCTCCAGAAAAACGAAGCAATCTCTAACGACAAGCTAATTATACGGGGCCGAGACACAGCGGACAAAAAGAGCCCCTGACCTGGCACCCGCGGCGCCAGGCCAGGGGCAGATATGTTCACGTCGCGCCGGACCGGGTGCCCCGAAGGCTAAATGGCAGCCGAGGTGGCCTGCTGCGGCTCCTGGAAGAGCGGGGTGCTCAGATAGCGCTCGCCCGTGTCCGGCAAGATCACCACAATCAGCTTCCCCGCATTCTCGGGGCGCTTGGCTACTTGAACCGCAGCCCAGGTCGCCGCTCCCGATGAAATGCCCACCAGCAGGCCCTCTTCCTTCGCTAGCCGCCTCCCCATCTCCATCGCGTTGTCATTGCTCACAGCGACTATCTCGTCGATCTGCGATCTGTCCAGGACCTCCGGAACGAAATTTGCCCCCAGGCCCTGGATCTTGTGGGGTCCAGCAGTCCCCTTGGAAAGAAGGGGCGACCCCTCGGGCTCGACCGCAACGATCTTGAAGCCTGGCTTCCTGGACTTGATAACCTGCCCGATGCCTGTGATCGTCCCGCCGGTGCCGATGCCGGCGACCACCACGTCGACCCGGCCGTCGGTGTCTCGCCAAATCTCTTCGGCGGTGGTCTCACGGTGGATCTTTGGGTTCGCGGGATTCTTGAACTGCTGGGGCATCCAGGCATTCTGCATCTTCTCAACGATCTGCTCGGCCCTCTGCACGGCGCCTCGCATACCCTCGGCCCCTGGCGTAAGCACCAGCTCCGCCCCCAGCGCCTGCAGCAGTTGACGCCGCTCAGTGCTCATCGTGTCTGGCATGGTCAGGATCAAGCGATAGCCCTTAGCCGCGGCGACGAAGGCAAGGGCGATCCCTGTGTTGCCACTGGTGGGCTCGACGAGCACCGAAACCCCCGGCGTGATGGTGCCCTGCTTCTCGGCCTCCCGGATCATGCTAACGCCTATCCGATCCTTGACGCTGGAAAGCGGATTGAAACTCTCCAGCTTCGCCGCAACGGTGGCCACGCAGCCATCGGTAACCCTGTTCAATCTGACGATGGGTGTGTTGCCCACAAGTTCTGTCACATCATTAGCGATCTTCATCGCCTTGTTCTCCTTGTACCTGTGCTGATCGCTGCTCGGCGTCGATCACTGCGCGACGCCTTGTCAGCGTGGCCGCGACTCGATTGGTTGCACTGGCAGCGGCCTTTGATAGCCGGCTCACCGCTGAAGATCCCGACGACGGCCTCTCGCCCGCTAGTGCGATTTGCGCATCCTGGATTTCAGCCTCCAGCGGTTCCTCTGTCACCTGACCGCCTAGAATCTTGAACGCCCTCGCCACCGGAGCTTCTGGCTCAGCGAGCGATACGATGATATAGACGGAGTCGGGGTAGTAGGCCAGACCGATGTCGGTCGCCGATGGATATGCCTCGGTGGCCGGATGCGAATGGTAGATCGCCATCAGGGTCCAGCTGTTGTGCTCGATCTCCCGAAGCACGTGAAGGAGCTCCAGGGGATCCACGTTATATCTGACCTGAGGTGTGGGATCGCTGTTGGTCGTGCGATAAAGCTTGGTCGCGCGGCCGTCTCGTCCGGCGATCAGTCCACACACCTCATTCGGTTTGCCCTCCTGAGCATGAGACAGGATGTCTCGAATGTACGCCTCCGGCAGACGCATGACCTCTCTCCTGAACACAAGCGA
>JAJYKO010000869.1 GCA_021788565.1 Chloroflexota bacterium | reverse complement strand
ATGGTGCGCATAACCAACATGGACGAGTTCGCCATGGGCTCTTCCACCGAGAACTCGGCCTTCTTCACCTCCCTGAACCCATGGGACCTGGCGCGGGTGCCGGGCGGCTCGAGCGGTGGTTCCGCGGCGGCAGTGGCCGCCGACGAGGCAATCTTCGCCCTGGGCTCGGACACCGGAGGTTCCATCCGCCAGCCGGCATCCCTCTGCGGCATCGTCGGCATGAAGCCCACCTACGGAGCGGTCTCCCGCTTCGGACTGGTGGCGTTCGCCTCCTCCCTGGACCAGATCGGCCCCATGACGAAGGACGTCACCGATTGCGCTCTGCTGCTGAACGCTATAACTGGTCACGATCCGCGGGACTCCACATCGCTCAACTTCCAGCCGCCGGACTACACGCAGTCCCTGGTGCCAGACCTGAAAGGCATGCGCATCGGGATACCAGTCGAGTATTTCGTCGAGGGGATTGACCCTGAGGTAGAGCGGCTGGTGCGGGCCGCCATCGCGCGGATGAAGGATCTGGGGGCCGAGATTGGGGAGGTTTCCCTCCCACACACAGGATACGGGCTCGCCTCCTACTACATCATCGCGCCCGCCGAGTGTAGCTCCAACCTTTCCCGGTATGACGGGGTGAAGTACGGCTACTCGGCCCCGGACGCGGAGAGCATGTGGGACGGCTACTTCAAGACCCGCGAGCGCGGCTTCGGCCCCGAGGTGAAGCGACGAATCATGCTGGGAACCTACGCCCTCAGCTCTGGCTACTACGACGCGTATTACCTGAAGGCCCAGAAGGTGCGCACCCTGATCAAGCGCGACTTCGACGAGGCGTTCGAGCGCTTCGACCTGCTGGCGGCTCCAACCACGCCTACCGTGGCCTTCAAGGTCGGGGAGAGGGCGAACGATCCACTGGCTATGTACGCGTCGGACATCTGCACCATCCCGGTGAACCTGGCGGGGCTACCCGGCATATCGGTACCGTGCGGCTTCTCCCAGGATCTACCGGTCGGACTGCAGCTCATCGCGAAGCCCCTCGGGGAGGAGATGCTGATGCGCGGCGCCTTCGCCTACGAGCAGGCCACCGAGTGGCGGACGCGCAAGCCGGAGCTACAAGGACTGGGGACTGAGGACTGATAGCTAACAGCTGATGCCTAACATATCGGTGGAATGCTACGCCGGGCGCCACTACCCCGAGCGGCCGAGGGCCCTCTGGTGGGAAGGCGAGCGGCTGGAAGTAGAGGAGACGGAGCGCCACTGGCGCACCCAGGGCGTGGCTTACAGCGACCCGATTCTGTACCACTACCAGGTGCGGACCGCCCAGGGCAACTTCCACCTGATCTACGACACGGATCAGCAGACCTGGTCGGCAACCAGGAGCGAGCGCTGAGGACTGTGGACCGAGGAGACGAATTATGGACTATGAACCGGTAATTGGACTTGAGGTGCACGCGCAGCTGCTCACCTCCAGCAAGATGTTCTGCACGTGCAGCGCAGATTACGCCGGGGCTCCGCCAAACACCCACGTCTGCCCGGTCTGCCTTGGCATGCCCGGGGTGCTGCCGGTTGCCAACCAGAAGGCCATCGAGTACACGGTGATGACGGCGCTGGCCCTCAACTGCCAGATACCGGAGTTCAGCAAGTTCGACCGGAAGAACTATCCCTATCCCGATCTGGTGAAGGGGTATCAGATCTCCCAGTACGACATGCCTCTCAGCCATGACGGCTGGATGTCCGTGGAACTGGACGGCGAGACCACGCGGATCGGCATCATCCGCGTTCACCTGGAGGAGGACACCTCGAAGCTCACACACGTCACGGATGAGAGCGGTCGAAGCTACAGCCTCGTGGACGTGAACCGCTCGGGTGTGCCGCTGATGGAGATCGTCAGCGCCCCGGACATTCACTCGCCGGCCGAGGCTCGGGCCTACCTGATCAAGCTGCGGGCGATCCTCCAGGCGCTGGGCGTCTCCACTGGCAATATGGAGGAGGGCTCCTTCCGCTGCGATGCCAACGTCTCCATTCGACCGGTGGGCAGTGACAAGCTCGGCACCAAAACCGAAGTGAAGAACATGAACTCCTTCCGGTCAGTGCAGCGGGCCCTGGAGTACGAGATCAAGCGCCAGACGGGCATCCTGGAGCAGGACGGTCGCATCGCCCAGGAAACCCGCGGTTGGGTGGACGAGAAGGGGATAACGGTGAGCCAGCGTTCCAAGGAGTTCGCTCACGACTACCGCTACTTCCCGGAACCAGACCTCCCGCCGCTCATGTTGAGTCGCGAGTGGGTGGAGGGGATACGTGCGCGCCTGCCGGAGCTGCCGGACGCCCGTCGCGAGCGCCTCATGGAGCAGTACGGCCTCAGCCGCTACGACGCGACCCAACTCACTGCCAGCCGGCCAACCGCGGAGTTCTTCGAGAAGGCGGTCAGCGTCTACCCACAGCCGAAGGCGGTGGCCAACTGGATGCAGAGTGAGCTGTTCCGGCTGCTGAAGGACAGCGAGGGCGACGTCAGCGGAACGAAGGTGACGCCCGAGACGCTGGTGGAGCTCCTGGGCCTGATCGACAAGGGAACCATCAGTGCGCGCACCGGCAAGGAAGTCTTCGAGGAGATGTTCAACACGGGCAAGGGGGCCGCGGCGATCGTCAAGGAGCGGGGCCTCTCCCAGATCAGCGACACCTCGCACCTGGAGGTGGTGGTGGGCGACGTGATCAAGAACAACCCTCAGGCCGTGGCGGACTACCACGCGGGCAGGGCCAGCGCCATGGGCTTTCTGGTGGGCCAGGTGATGAAGCTCACCCGCGGCCAGGCCAACCCCGGCGTCGTGAACCAGATACTGAGGGAGAAGCTGGGGTAGATTCGCTGGCTCAGGGCAGGGCCTTCGCCACTCCAATGGGCCGCGTCAGTTCGCATTGGGTGTGTGCCGGCTGTGCCTGTGGAAGGTAGATATTACCTTTCAGGGAACCTGCTAGGAAATTAGATAATCCTGAATGCTGTGCCGCGCGCCTGCCGTGCGAACGAAATTCCATCCGGGTATCGTCTCTCTCGCTGCTCCGCCTAACCTCGCATCACAAATACGTTCCGTCCATTCGGCAGCTTCCTCGCGACAAGGCAGCGATGACCGAGTATAGCAGGCGCGGAAATAAGCCGACAACGAATCGTATTCCCTCATCTAAAATGTTACCGGGGCCGGTACAGTTCCCTCAAAAGAAAATGTTACCGGGGGGACGATGGCGGCCGACGGAGAGATGAGTGTAGACGAGAGACGGAAGTACTTGAAATTGATGCTGCCTCGTTATCTGAGTGCGGATCGTGTTGGGCGTGGGGAGCTGCTCACCGAGATGGGGTATGTGACCAAGCTACATCGTAAGGCGCTGATCCGGCTGCTTCACCAGGACAGCTTGGATCGGCAACCGCGGCGTATGCA
>JAJYKO010000868.1 GCA_021788565.1 Chloroflexota bacterium | reverse complement strand
GAGGCGCTGCGCCTGGCCAAAGAGCATTCCCTTCCAAAGGGTGTGCGTACGGCCGGTGCCTGACACGTAGATGCGTGGGCATATCATTCGTACAGCCACAGTGGCTTTCTTGCTGGCTCTTGCCGTGGTTGTCTCCGGTGCAGGTCCGGCAGGGTCCGACATGGGCGACGAACTTATACATGAACTGATGTGCCCCTCATCTGGCATGCCACAATCGCTGGCCGTGTCCAATACTTCTGAAGCGGTGTGGATGCGGAGCTTCATAAAGGCGAAGGCAGCGGAGGGCTGGTCCAGGCAACGTATCGTGGACACGTTGGTTCGGCAGTATGGCGAGCAGATCCTGCCGGTGCCGCCGAAGGAAGGGCTCAGTCTCGCTGCCTGGATAGTGCCTTTCGCGACTCTCGTGGGCGGCGTCGCAGCCGTCAGTTTTCTCCTCGTGGGGTGGCTGCGAGGGCGAAAGCAGCACGACGCGATGCTGACCGCCGAGATGGCATCGACGATAGACGAAGACGACCTGCGACGGTACGAGGCCCAGCTCAACCGCGAGCTGGAGCAGTACAAATAGAACTGGAGGGCACCGGGCAACATGTCTTCACAGCTGACGATGATAATAATGCTGGCCGTCACGCTGGGAGCTGCGATCTATGTGGCGTGGCCGCTTCTGTTCGGCAAGACCCGGCCGGAGGACTACCTGGAATTGGAAACCAGCGAACCCGTGTTGCAGCAGCTCTACTTCCAGAGGGATGCTACCTACTCCGCTATGAAAGAGCTGGACTTCGACCTAGCCATGGGGAATCTGTCGAAGCAGGACCACCAGCAGCTCCAGGAACGTTACAAGCGCAAGGCGGTCGCAATCCTGAAGCGAATCGACGACGCGAAGGCCGGCAGGACGCCCAGGTTCTCGTCGACCGACGACGAGTTCGAAACGGACGTGCTGGCCAGACGAGAGCCAGTGAAGGCTCGTGCCGAGACTTCACGAGTTGATCTCGACGTGGAGCAAGAGATCGAAGCATATCGACGGAAGTCGAGGGAACCGGATGCTGGAGAGCAGGCGTCAGCCGCCGTTTGCCCGTCCTGCGGACGGCCGATCAAGGATCCGCAGGCCGCGTTCTGCTCCAGGTGTGGAGCACCAGTTCGGAAGGCGTCCAGTCCTCGAGGGAAGAAATCGGGAAGGAACAGGGAGGACCGTAATGGTTAGGAAGAAAGTCGGGCTGCGCCTTCTGGGCAGCCTACTGGCGGTTGTCGTGTCGATCTCGTTCGGCCTGGCGACAGCCGCCTCGGCACAGACGCCCACCCCAACGCAGCCAGTCGCCCCAACCGCCGTGCCATTCACGGCGACGGGCAACGGCACTATAACTGGATCCCTCGTAAACAAGACGGCCAATGGTAGTAGCGTTGCCAATCAGACGGTGACGTTGGCAGCCTACCAGGGCTCCAGCGAGGCCGGCACGAAGACCACCAAGACGGATCAGAACGGCAAGTTCGGCTTCGACGGTGTAGCCACTGGCGCCGACTACACGTACCAGGTCTCGATTACCTTCCAGGATGCGCCGTACTTCTCTAACCCGATCAACTTCTCGGGTGCCATTCCTAACACGTCTGGCGCCACCCAACCCACGCCACAGCCTACGACCCAGCCTACGACGCAACAAACGGTCGAGCTGGACGTGTACGACTCAACCTCCGATCAGAGCGTACTGAAGACCACGGCCCATCACTATCTTCTGGAGCCGGACAAGACCGGCGTGACCGTCTCCGAGATCGTCATCATCAATAATAGTTCAGATAAGAGCTACATCGGCCAGCCAAGTCATGCTGGCACGAACTCCACTCTCAAGTTCACCCTCCCGGATGGCGCACAGAACTTCCAGCCAGTAGACGGCCTGTTCCCATCCCGGATCCTCCAGATAACCGGCGGATTCGTGGACACCATGCCGGTCTATCCTGGGCAGTCACAGCGGGTGTGGAGCTATAGCTTCCCGGCCAGCAACGACGCTGTCAACTTTACGGCGAAGCTGGACATGGCTGCCGACCAGATCAGCGTGCTGGTGCCGGACGATGGAGCCAAGGTTTCCATATCCAATCTAGCCGGGCCCACGAACCAGGATATCCAGGGTGAAAAGTACCTGGTCTTCAGTGGCAAGAGCCTCGCCGCGGGCACCGAGCTGAAATTCCAGGTCAGCGGGCTCTCCCAGGTTGTGCCTCCCCCACAGCCCACCGGTGCCACCGGTACTGGGAGCACGGCTGTCAGCTCTACCGGGGTCAGCGTCGTATCTCCCGCGGTGGCGGCTGGTGTCGTCGTGGTAGTCGTCGTGCTCGTGGCCGCCGCGGTGCTGGTAACCCGCAGGCGAAACGCTCAGCGGCGCCGCGCGGTGGAAATGCTGGTCTCCGAAGACGCAAACGACATGGTCGAAAACCTGGATGGTGCTGATGATCTAGAGACCGAGCGACGGCAACTGGTGGCCACGATCGCCAGGTTGGACGATCTTTTCGAGCAGGACAAGATCGGCTCTGAGGAATACGGCCGGATACGAACCGAGAAGAAGCGCCGGCTGATCGAGGTGGTCAAGATGCAGCAGGCCCCCGTGGGAGCCAGGGAAGAGCAGTGAGCCCTCAACCAACGGTTGGCGAAGCTGGGGGCCCGAAGGCTCTCTCTGCAGCCGGGGTGACCAAGCGGTTCGGCCATCGCCTGGTGCTGAAGGGGATCAACCTCTCGGTGGCTCATGGAGAGCGAATCGCGATCTTCGGCCCCAACGGCGCAGGTAAGAGCACCCTCCTCCGGATTCTGTCTACGGTCTCTACGCCCACCACCGGCAGGGTGGAGATCGACGGGATCGACCCTGAGCAGGATGCGCTGGAGGCACGCCGCCGCATCGGCGTGATCTCTCACTACCCGTACCTGTACGGAGACCTGACGGCTCGGGAGAACCTGCGCTTCTACGGCCGCATGTACGAAGTGCCGGACCTGGACGACCGCATCTCCCACATGACGGCCCGAGTCGGACTCGCGGCCCGGCTGGACGACCGGGTCGACACCTTCTCCCATGGGATGCAGCAGCGCTTGGCCATGGCCAGGGCGGTTCTGCACGACCCGGAGATACTGATGCTTGACGAGCCGGAGGGTGGGCTGGACCAGGATGGGCTGAACCTGCTGGTCGATCTGCTGACCGAACTCGAGTCGGGTAGAAGGCGTGCCGCGATTGTGGTGACCCACCACCTCGATCTGGGACTAGCCCTGAGCGACAGGGTCGCCATCCTGGTGGGCGGTCGTCTGACGTTTCAGGCACCCTCGAAGGAGCTCGACGCGGCCAGCGTGCGTGAGTACTATTCGCGGCACACCTCGCTAGCGTACGCGAGTGCCAGGGGAGGTTCCGCGAAGTGAAGTCTTACTTCGACAAGGTGTTAGCAATAGTTGG
>JAJYKO010000867.1 GCA_021788565.1 Chloroflexota bacterium | reverse complement strand
GCCGACCTCCGACGCGGAAACCGCGTTGGGGAATAATCAACACCAACTGGCGGACGCCATCGCGGGCTCCCTCCATGCCGGGGGAGGCCCGCGATGATTGTAAGGGCAGATCTGCCCGTAGCTGCCAACTACGATGTTTTGCGCAGGCGCCGCATCTCCTGCTCAATTGGTTCAGGATCATGCACCAGCCTCGAGAGAGGTACCTCCACTGAGCTCGTCCACCAGTCGGGAACCAGAGCGCTGTAGTGGGCGTACGAGCGACAATTGCTGCACCATTGCCATTCGGCGCCGCGGGCGAGATACTTGCGCCCACGACTTATGACGTTCACCGGTTCGCCTCGATAGTACCATCGGTGGAGGTCTCGTGCTCCGCACACCGGGCAGCCACAGTTTACATCGACACCCTCCCGAGACTCCTCAAACAACTTCGTCCAGACTGGCAGGACACGCTCAGGCACGTCATGCCATCCGTGGCCGTCGTTCTTGTGTTTCTCACTCTCCATCATCGAAGGCCTCTTATCCACGACTCTAGGGCATCCCCTGCGAAACGTGCCTTGTCCTCGCCGGGCCGGGCAACCCCCTGTAGGTAGTCGCGCGCATGGCTCAACTCGTGCGCGATTGTATTCGCCGCGTTCTCTACGCTTGAAAGCGCATCTGACCCGATCCTGATGATCCTTCCGCCCTCCCGCTGCCGTGTGACACCCAATGTACCCGCACCCAGTTCCGGATCGAAGACTATTCTAACGCCACGCAGGTTAATCCCATACTTCGTTGCGATGTCGAGCAAGAACTGCTCC
The DNA here is from genome assembly GCA_021788565.1 of Chloroflexota bacterium. The sequence continues at coordinate 2,625 of JAJYKO010000867.1, read as the reverse complement.
GGGTTCAGCGCATGCTCCAGCGTCTTCACGAACGCCTGAGCTTCACCCAGTCTGGACACTGATACAGGTATGCCCACTGGGTTGACCACTCCCATTATTGCGAGGCCTGCGCTAACACTGTCAGTGCATTGACCGCCGGTATCGCCCTTGATTCCTCCTCTACACGGCTTGATGATGCTCGGTGGTATGACAAGGCCGCTGGGATCGGTCAGCGAGACCGGGTTATCGACCGCGTAGGCGTAACGATCGAGGCTGGCCGGCACTTCCTGGAATCCCAACACTGGATCCCCCTGGATGAACCTCCCGCTAGCCGGATCGTACCTCCTCGCCCTCAGGTACATGAAGCCCATCTCGTCCCTCTGCTCACCCGTGTACTGGAACGGCTGAATGATGCTGCCCGAGCTGGAGACTACGTTGCCGTACTCGTCGTACTGGTACGTCTGCACGACGTTGCCGTTTGCGTCGGTCAGGGCTCTAATCGAGCCCAGGCCGTCGGTGTGGTAGACGAAGGGGTTGCCAGCCTGATCCACGGCGAAGGCGAGCCCCAGGCCCCAGACGTACTTATGGGTGCCATCGTCCAGCAGCACGGGCAGGCTCGCGTTCACGTCGTAGACGTAGCTGGTCTGGGTGCCCCCCACCGTCTTGCTGGTGCGCTTGCCGTCCCCGTCGTAGGCGTGGGTAAAGCCGGTGCCGCCGACCTAGGCCAACCCTTATCGCTTCCCCTAGTCGCCCCCAATGGAACTGCTTGCGCAAGAGCCCACGGTCGTGGTGGCAGTGCTATCGATTGCGCGAGACTAGCCTGCTGATGGCGGTCACGGTGGCGAGGACCAGCACCACGGTCCACAAGATGCCAAAGTAACCTTGATTGGGTATCACCACAGTGAGACCGAAGTAGATCAAGGCGACATCCGCCACCACCGCAGCTATCGCGACGGCCCTAAAGACTGCCCGATTCCGTTGCACTCCTTGGCTTCCTCACTACTGCTTCACGATTGCCTGAGGTAGGTGTGCAGCTAGGAAACGGGGACGCAGGAACCGACGCCGCCTAGGACCGAACCCCGTTGCTTCCGCCTGCATGCCTCCTCACATGACCGAATGGCTTCAGACTGTGGACAAAATCACCGGAATAGCCGCACCTATGAGCATCACGCAAAGGAAAACCCAGCGACGCCTGTTGACCCGCTTACGCAAGTGTTCCAACCACGCATCCTCTTGCACCTGCCGTGAGATCCTTGTGAGGCGCCATGAGAGAGCAAATGCCTCGAAGGACCACCGCCATGGCTCGTCTGGGTGGCGGCCAGGCAACTCGGAAGGCAGCACCACATTCGCACCATGCCTCAACCTGTATTCGCGAATGTAGTCCATCCACGACCTCATGAACCACAGGAATGCCGCCGCGAACAGAGCCAGATACACAAGCGAGCCGAGAAGGAAATGTCCATCCCCACCGGAACTCGCGAACACGGGAGAGGCGATCACCCACACTAACGAAGCCTCTTGCATTTGCTACCATCCCACTAAGTTAATCGAACTTGCAAGCGGAACCGTGTCCTAGCGACTTGGGCCGCGCCATGTCTTGCGAATCGTTCTCCCAAGCTGTCGGGCCGGTCCGAGATCGACTGCGTTCCCTTCCGCGGTGCAAACCATGATAGATTCTACACTTCTGTCGCTGGCGCTTCAGCAACAGGAAGCGTTACCAGTGTTCTCCGATCACTTCTTTTCTCTCTGCCGTGCCGCCGCCAATTCGTCTTGATACGTTGGCGGCACGGACCTGCGCGTCAGGTCAGACAGGCTGAAGAGCTTGAACACCGCAGTGCCGGTCCTGGAAGCATGGAATTCGATGGGCAAGGCGAACTCCGGAGTGAAGCTACCGCCAAGGGCATACTGCGCGGTCAACCCTCGAGTCACGTTTCCCTGGCGATCCTGATCTCCCTGGAATACGTCAACAGTGGCACCCTCGCCGACGACGGCGGAGAAGCCGGCGTTGGTGAAGGGCCCCGCGAGGTCCGAGAGGCTGTTGCCGGTCGAGGCCTGTACTCCGCCGCTGACGTCACCAACGAAGCCTGTCGTCCCACCTCCACCCCCGGTTAGAGTGACGCCTACGTCCCCGTTGGATGCGCCGGCCAAACATACGGAGACCGTACCGAAGACTCCGGCACCACCATACTGCGCACTTCCACAGAGGGCTATGGTCCACAAACCGCTCGGGTCGCGACCAGTAATGGGGTTGCTCATGGCGTATGCGAATCGGTTAAGACTGGATGGTCGGAGTCCGGTTCCAGATAAGGAATCCCTGCCTCCGAACCTCCCGCTCGTCGGGTCGTAGTACCTTGTCCTCAGGTACGAAAACCCGGTCTCCCCGTCCCTGACCTCCCCAGTATACTGGAAGGGCTGGTTGATGCTGCCACTGCTTGCCACGACGTTCCCGTACTCGTCGTAGGTGTATGCCTCCACCACCGCCCCGCTCCCGTCGCTCAGGGCGCGCACCGAGCCCAGGCCGTCGGTATGGTAGACGAGGGGGTTGTCGGCCTGATCCACCGCGAAGGCGAGCCCCAACCCCCAGACGTACTTGTGGGTGCCATCGTCCAGGAGGATGGGCAGGGAGGCGTTCACGTCGTAGGTGTA
>JAJYKO010000866.1 GCA_021788565.1 Chloroflexota bacterium | reverse complement strand
TGTCGCGCATCGCACAATGGCGAAGTACCGTCGACGACCCGACCATTACAAAGGCGCTGTTCTCCGACACTCGGCTCTCCTGGCTCTGGCTTATCGTGAGGCTGTACGTCGGCTACAGCTGGATCACGGCCGGCATCGAGAAGGCGGAGAACCCGGCTTGGACCGTCACAGGCACTGCCCTAAAGGGCTTCTGGGCAAGCGCCATCGCTGTCCCGGCCAACGGTAAGGCTCCGATCACCTACGACTGGTATAGAAGCTTCCTCGCCTTCATGCTGGACAGCGGTTCCTATGTCTGGTTCTCCAAGCTGATCGTTTTCGGCGAGATAGCAATCGGTCTAGGCATGATCGTCGGCGCCTTCGTCGGAGTGGCCGCCTTCTTCGGCGCATTCATGAACTGGAACTTCGGTATGGCCGGCAGCGCCAGCACCAACCCGATGCTGTTTGCCTTGGCCGTCTTCCTTCTTATTGCCTGGAAGACCGCGGGCTACATCGGCATCGATCGCGTCCTTCTGCCGGCACTGGGGACTCCTTGGCGACCGGGCATCGTCTTCCTCAGGGGTGGAGTTCCCCAGCCGTCGGTGATAAGAACAGAAATGCCCTGATTGAGTTTCCACCGACGGTGGGTGTCAGAGTAGTATTGTAGGTAAGAAACACGAGACGGGATCAGACACTGTGTTGAGTCCCGCCTCGTGTTTCGTCTTCTGCTGGCTGGTCTCGCCCCTCTCCCTGCGTCGAGTCACGCTCGAATGGCTTCGATCCGCTCCTGTTCGGCCGCGTTGCCCTGAATGGCTCCGGCTCGACGGACCAACCCGGAAGTGAACCCAAAACAGCGGATCGCATCGTGGTGGGAGCCTGACTCGATTCCCTTGAAGCTCAGCTTCGTCTCAGACCCGGCTCAGGCGAAACTCAGGTTGATACTCTAGCCTGAACGGTGTCAGATCACTTCTAAGGGCCGGGGGCTTGCGGAAGTCCGCGGGGAATGGTAGGTAGGGAAATGTTCGACTACGGTCTCTGGGACGTGGCAATAATAAATGCTGGGATCTTCATCGTCTTCGCGTTCAGCTTTGTGCGGCCGCGAACCGCTCGCGATTGGCGTTCCTTCGGGGCCTTTTCGGCCTTCCTGGTTGCTCTCTTTACCGAGATGTACGGCTTTCCGCTCACGATTTATCTGCTGTCTGGGTGGCTGCAAAGACTTCACCCCGGTGTGGACCTCTTCTCCCACGACAACGGCCACCTGTGGGAGACGCTGTTTGGATGGGGAGGCGATCCACACGCAAGCTTCCTGCACCTGTTCAGCGACCTGATGTTGAGCGGAGGCTTCCTGCTTCTGGCGGTAGCCTGGCCGGTGCTCTACAAGGCGCAGAGGTCGGGAAAACTGGCCACTGGAGGAGTCTACGCGCTCATCCGACATCCGCAGTACGTCGGCTTCATCGTCATCATGTTCTCCTTCCTCCTGGAGTGGCCGACCATCCTCACCGCTATCATGTTCCCGGTGCTCGTCACGATGTACGTGCGCCTCGCTAGTAAAGAGGAGCGCGAAGCCCTGGACGTTTTCGGCGAGGAGTACACGGAATACGCTTCCGTTACCCCGCGTTTTCTGCCCAGGCCTGATCGCGCTGGGGCCAGGCTCCTCGCCCTGCTCAAAGGCAGGACAGAAGCTTCTCTCGACGCCCCAGAATTCCGACATACCGAACCGGTCCCCGACCAACCGGCTCCTGGCAAGACCGAGAAGCCCGCCACTCTCTGATCGATAGTTCGCGGCCGAAGCCCCGCCATCATGGCCGAATTGCCACCCAGCCGGCCGTCGTGTATGATGAGCCGTATCTGCAACTGAGTTGCAAATAGGCCAAGTGGTGGGGGGCAGCCGCTCGCGAGGCTGCTCCATCTCGTCAAGAAGCCTCTTGGGGGAGCCATGCACATCCTTCACGATATCTCTCGGAACATTGACCGTGGCGAGCGCATACGCTTGGGAGCCTGTTACGCTGCCATCACTCTGATGCACGTCGCGGGTTGGGGACTCCTGCTCTCAGCATCGGTCCGGTACCCGGGCCTTCTGGGTCTCGGCGGACTCGCCTACAGCTTCGGCCTGCGCCACGCGTTTGATGCTGACCACATATCGGCCATCGACAACACCACCAGGAAGCTACTTCAACAGGGAAGTAAGCCGATGGGTGTCGGCTTCTTCTTCTCCCTCGGCCACTCCACGGTTGTGCTCCTGATCTCGTTCGCCCTGGGTCTCGCGGCCAAGTCGGTCGTCGAGGGGGTCGTCAGCGGGAATGGAGAACTCAGGAGTATTGGAGGGCTCGTCGGCACCGGCGTCTCGGGCGCCTTCCTGCTGGCGATCGGCATCGTGAACCTCGTCATCCTGCTCGACATCGTCGTTACTTTCCGGCGGATGAAGAGGGGTCAGTACGATCGGGACGGCCTCGGGGAGCGACTGATGTCGGGGGGCGCCCTGACTCGACTCTTCGGACGGCTCTTCAAGCTGATCAACTCGAGCTGGCAGATGTACCTCGTTGGCTTCCTTTTCGGACTCGGATTCGATACAGCCTCGGAAGTTGCCTTGCTGGCGATCTCGGCCGGCGCCACAGCCCGAGGATTGCCGATTTTCGCCGTCGTGTCCCTCCCTGTCATTTTCGCCGCGGGTATGTCGCTCATGGACACCACTGATGGAGCATTCATGGCGAAGGCATATTCGTGGGCATTTTCCAGCGTGGTCCGCAGGCTCTTCTACAACATGACCATGACGGGGCTCTCTGTGTTTGTTGCCTTCGTCGTCGGCGGGATCGAGATCCTGCAGCTAGCAGTCGGAGTACTGAGTTTGAAGGGTGGCGTTTTCGACCTCATTCTCGATTTGAACATTGCCGACATGGGGTTCTTCATCGTGGGGGCGTTCGTCCTGGCCTGGGTCGCCGCCATCGCTTTCTACAAGGCTAGGCGCGTCGAGGACACGTGGGGCGCTTCGATCGGCGCGATCGGAGGACCGGATACGTGATGGGTGACGCCTCGCTCAGACTAACGTGTTGGGCACTCGAGGTAGGTCCGGCTTGAGGACGCATTCGGTCTGCGCCGATCCCATCGACAGGAGACTTGGAGGCAAATCAGCTATGGCGATAGGTCCAGATGCGGTCAACTGGTTACTCATCGCGGCAGGAATTCTGCTCGGTTTCCTGCTGCTTGATATCCTGGTCGCTGGAGGAGGCATGACAGGCGGGATGATGGGCGGTATGGGGAGCATGATGGGCGGCCTATCGGGAATGATGGGCACCCCCTGGGGATGGATCTTTCTCCTTCTTGTACTTGGAGCCATTGCACTGACGCTCTTCGGGCCGAGCCTGGGATTGAGCCGGTAGGATCCGTTGCTCGTGAGGCTCTTCCTCAGCGACGGATGCGGCGGAATTCTCAGGATCGTCTCAGACAAG
>JAJYKO010000865.1 GCA_021788565.1 Chloroflexota bacterium | reverse complement strand
CTCGTGGGTTTCGTGCAGCAGCGATCGGAGAATCAGCTCTTCAACCTTACGGTTGAGGAGGACGTGGCCTTCGGTCCGGAGAATCTCTGCCTGGCTCCTGGCGAGATTCGAAAGAGAGTTGTGGAGAGCCTTGACCTCGTGGGGATGAAGGATTTCGCAAAGCGAGCTTCCGACACCCTTTCGGGGGGCGAGGCACAGCGGGCCGTCCTCGGCAGCATCCTGGCGATGGATCCAGAGCTGTTAGTCCTGGACCAGCCTGCCGCCGAATTGGATCCAGAGGGGAGAAAGCTCGTCTATTCGAATCTTCGGCGGCTAAACAGGGAGGCAGGCAGGACCGTAATCCTCGTCGAGGATCGACTGGACGACGTGCTGCCCTTTCTTACTCGCGTGATCCTCATGCTCGAAGGGCGGATAGCAAAAGACGCGCCGCCCGCCGAGTTCTTCGCGGACGGGGCGCTGCCGTCATACGGCATACGAGTGCCGTGCCGCGCGAGAAGGGCTGAGAACTGTGGACTGCGGACTGAGTGGGATTTGAGCCGCGGGAACACGGAGACGTGGGGACATGTCGAGGACTCAGAACTCAGAACCCAGAACTCAGAACCGGTCCTGGCACCCACCGTTCATCATTCATCACTCATCACTCATTACTCGCCTCAGCCCTCAGTCCTCGGTCCTCGGTCCTGCTACGCCGTGGAGGCCCAGGGGATCGGCTTCCGCTACCCGAAGTCCGACCGGTGGGCGCTGGAGGGGGTGAATCTGGGCTTCAGACCGGGTGAGTTCGCGGCCATCGTCGGGGGAAATGGCGCAGGGAAGACCACATTAGCCAAGCACCTGGCGGGGCTTCTCAGGCCGACGGAAGGCCGGGTGCTGGTGGGTGGCCATGATATCACTGGGGCATCCACTTCTGGACTCTCCCGCGTCGTGCGTTACCTCTTCCAGGATCCCGATTATCAGCTTTTCTGCAACTCCGTTTTCGACGAGGCTGCCTTTAGCCTGAAGGTGGCGAAGGTGCCGCCGAAACAGATCGCGGAGCTGGTCGAGGCCGCGTTGCAGAAGCTGGGGCTGCTCTCGGTGAAGGAGCGTCACCCCTACACCCTCAGCCGGGGGCAGAGGCAGCGCCTGGCCCTGGCTTCGATCCTGGTTCTCGAACCGAGGGTGCTGGTGGTCGACGAGCCCACGACCGGACTCGATTACCGGGAGACCATCCAGATGATGGATCTGCTGGCCGAGTTCCAACGCGAAGGAGGGACGGTGGTCATGATCACCCACGATGTGGAGATGGTTCATCGGTATGCGGAGCGCTCGGTCGTGATGGCTGGCGGCAAGGTGGAGCTCGACATTTCGATGGTGGGATTGCCGACCAACCTTTAGTGCCGGGACCATAGGTCTTATAAGTCCTATAGGTCCTATGGTCCCTCAGCGCAAATCATAGAAGGGAGAAGCGTGATGGCAAAGAGCAGTGCGAAAGGGTTGGAAACCACGAACCTGCAAAGAACCCAGGTCTTCTGGCGGGTCGACCTGAAGGCAATTGTGGGGGGAGTCCTTCTGGGCCTAGTGATGGTACTCCTGGTGGGGCTCGGCGACCGGGCGGATACGGCGCTCACGGGCGGCGCGTTCCCTGTATTCGGCGGTGTTAGCTGGGCGGCCATGATGGGCATCTCCACACTTCTCTTCGGGCAACCGGGGGGAATAATCGCGGGGCTGATCCAGGGCTTCATGGACATCGCCACAGGTGCGTCGCCCCTTGCTCCCATCTTCCCCATCGTCAACGCCGCGGGCTCGGTGGCCTACTTCCTGGTGGCCAGAAGGCTGCTCATGAACCGCTGGAGTCACCACTTCCTGGCACAAGTCGTCGCGAACCTCGTCGGTGATGCCCTGGTAGCGGGCGGTTTGTACTACATCCTAGAACTTCCAGTGGACGTCATCCTGATTTCCAGCGCGGTCACGGCGGTGGCGAGCATCATCGGCGGGACGATCCTTACCCGAGTCGTGGCTGATGCCGCGGCCAAGTCTGGCGTGTTGGACTGATACTGGAGGATACGGGGCCGTTGCTGACTGCTTACACTTCCCACGAGGGCTTCTTCCAGAGACTTGATCCCCGCACTAAACTGGCCTGGCTGCTGACGGGACTGGTCGTCTGCTTTGCCCTCGACCTGATTCCTGTCGACCTGGCTCTGATAGCCCTTGTGCTGGGATCGTCGCGGGCCGCGAGGCTCGAGTTGGAGAGATTCCTTCCTATCACTGGAGTCTTCTGTGTCCTGGGCGCGGGGATGGTTCTGGTTCAAACCATCTTCTCCGCCGGAGGTGAGGTCTTTTACCAGTTGGGTCCAGTGGCTTTCCACAGCCAGGGGCTGGTCCTCGCTGTCCACGGGACGCTGAGGCTGTACTGCACGGTCCTACTGTTCATGCAGTTTACGATGTGGACCCATCCCACAGATCTGTCCCAGGGCATGGTGAAGGCGGGGCTGCCCTACAGATACGCCATGCTGATCGGATTGGCCCTCCGTTTTCTACCCATCCTGGAGGAGGAGATGGAGAGCATCTTCGAGGCGCAGGGGGAGCGCGGAGTTGATCTCCGTGGTCCCCTGCGCAAGGCCCTCGCCCTTGTCCCAATCACCGTTCCCCTCTGCCTGCGAACCCTCCGCCGTGCCAACGAGGTCGCGTTGGCGATGGAGTTGCGAGGCTACGGCTTTCGTCCACGGCGCACTTTCCTCCGCCCTATAGCCTATCGGTCTGCCGACTATGCCATCACGGTAGTCCTGATAATCTCCATCGCGGCGTTTCTGGTAGTTCGCTTCCTTTTCCCCAGCGTCCTTGCCTGAAATCCGCCCTCAAAGCTACTTTGTGGCATGCTTTCTGCGCGCGACATATAACCTGAGACAATAATGTTCTTAGCACATTGAAAAGTGATATTCGAGGTCGCTCGCGGGCCTAACTCGCGAGGGAGGATACATACCGTGAACGAACAGCTAGATGTGGTGTCTCTCTTCCCCGAAGTCATGGAGATCTCCGACGAGAACTTGCGCGACAAAGTCATAGCCGTCTGGCAACGGTTGTGGCAGGAGTCCAAGTTCAACGACGTGACCCAGGTTCCCGTTAGCGCCAAGCTGAGCTACCCGCACATTCCGCACAACCGATCGGTAGTCCAGATGGCTCTGCGCGTCGCTGAGGTGCTGGAACGCTTCCACGGCACTCGCGTCAACCGCGATCACCTTCTGGCCGCGGCCATCCTTCAGGATGCCAGTAAGCTCGTTGAGTATGAGCCGGGTCAGGGGGGTGTCGTCGCCTCTGAACTAGGTGGCGCCTATCAGCACGCGTTTTACGCTGCGCACGTCGCCCTGGACGCCGGCCTTCCTCACGACGTAGTGCAGGCCATTCTGACGCATACGGCAGAGGCACCACAGTTTCCGCCGACGTTGATCGCCA
>JAJYKO010000864.1 GCA_021788565.1 Chloroflexota bacterium | reverse complement strand
CGGTTCTTCGTTCCAATTGTCGCGATTGCCATGGTTGTTTTGGTATCGGCGTGCAGCGGTGCGGCTACCACCACGTCAACTACCGCCAAGAGCGCACCCGCGACCGGCGCCAGCGCCCCCGCTGCCAGCACAAACAGCTCCCCGGCCAGCACTAGCGTTCCTGGTACCGGCGGAAGCGCGCCGGCAGCCACGGGCCCGGCCAAGACGCTCCGACTGGCCCACGGTCAGACCACCACCGATCCGCTGGACCAGGGAGTTCTGGCCATGGCTAAGGACCTGGAGCAGAGGAGTGGTGGCTCCCTGAAAATCCAGGATTTCCCCAACAACCAGCTTGGACAGGTTGCCGCCACGGTTCAGGGCACGCAGTCGGGCAGCATCGATCTCGTTGTCACAGGCAACTCATATTACAGTGGCATTGTGCCCGACACTCAGGTGCTGGAACTGCCTTTCTTGTTCAAGGACTACAACACGGCCCACGCGGCCCTCGATGGTCCGGTAGGCAACGCCCTGGCAGCCAAGTTCGATGGCACGGGGCTGAAGCTCCTGGGCTGGTGGGAGCTCGGCTTCCGCGACCTGACCAACAGCAAGCATCCAGTGAAAAGTCCTGCTGACCTGAGCGGTCTCAAGATCCGTACCCTTCCGAGCCCCATACAGCTGGCGTTGTGGAAGGACCTGGGCGCGCAGCCAACTCCCATCGATTTTTCCGAGCTGTATCTCGCCCTCTCCCAGGGCACTGTGGACGCCCAGGAGAACCCCGTGACGATCATCCTCTCGAGCAAGTTCTACGAGGTCCAGAAGTACCTGACCCTTACCCATCACGTGTACTCAGCGGCCCCACTCCTGGTAAGCCAGCAGACCTGGAATGCGCTCAGCGATAGTCAGCGCACAGCTCTTCAGGCGGCGGCTAAGGCCGGCACCGACTACGAGCGAAAGCTAGTCGAGTCCGGTTCCGACGACGCCCTCAACCAGTTGAAGCAGCACGGAATGCAGGTGGTGTCGGATCCCGACATCGCCGCCTTCAGAGACAAGGCTCAGCCGGTTTACCAGGATTTCAGGCAGAAGTACGGCGGAACGTACCTCGACCAACTGTTGAAGTAGGCCAAAGGGTCGGCCGTGGGCCTCAGGCGGGTCGGCATATCGATCGATCCCCCTGAGGCTGCGGTGCCTAGCAGGCCGAGATGTGGGGGCCTATGTGATGAGGGGCGATGGTTCAGGAGAGCTGACAGCAATGGGGGACAAGATGGATGTGCAGTTGGCCGCACCTCCAGGGGTTGGTAGCAGCGGGAGGATGCATCACATAGTCGTCCTTGCCGACAAGGTCGCGAACTGGATTGAGAAGGGCATCGAGGCGACCGTCGTGCTTGCCCTGGTGGGGGAGCTGGTAGTGGTATTCTCGAACGTCGTACTTAGAACCCTGTTCGGCACCAGCTACGATTGGGTTCAGGACATCTCGCAGATCGCCCTCGTATTCATGACCTTCGTGGGAGGGGCCCTTACTTACCGTCGGGGCGCCCACATGCGTGTCCATGCCGGCATACAGGCGATTCCGACGCGCTTCCGTCCCTACGTAGAGGCAGTAGTCGATGCGATGGTCTTCGTGGTTGCCCTGTTCCTGGTTCAGCAATCGGCCGAGCTGCTGGTTCAGCAGAGGCTCCAGCGAATGCCAATGCTGGGCTGGCCAGTCGCGACGATGACGGCACCAGTAACCATCGGAGTCTTGCTGATGGCTATCTTCGCCCTCGGGCAGCTGTTCTCCTATCCGAGACGAGTGGCTTTTCTGGCCGCTGTGGTGGTGGCAGGAGCCATTGGCCTTCTGCTGGCCTCCACCGCGAATGCCGTCATGCCCGATCAGGCGCTGCTGATCACGCTCGCGGCCTTCGCGGTCCTTCTGGCGATGTCTGCCCCCATCGGGTTCGTATTCGCCACCATCAGCTTCCTATACCTGCAGCAGAGCAAGCTGGGCATGCTCACAGCGGTGCCGCTCAATATGCAGTATGGCGCATCCGGTTTCGTGATGCTGGCAATCCCCTTCTTTATCCTGGCTGGCCTGATAATGACCGAGGGTGGGCTGGCAGTGCCCATGTCGGACGCGATCGCCTGCGTCGTCGGCCGACTCCGGGGCGGCCTGCTGCAGGTGATCGTCGTGACCATGTATGTCTTCTCGGGCATATCCGGGTCAAAAGTGGCAGACATGGTGGCCGTTGGATCCAGCTTGAGCGTCATGCTGAAGCGCGAGGGATACCCCAAGGGCGAGACGGCAGCGGTGCTGGCGTCGGCCGCCGCCATGGGCGAGACGGTCCCCCCGAGCGTCGCGATGTTGGTGCTCAGCTCCGTGTCCACGCTCTCTGTAGCTTCGCTGTTCATGGCCGGCCTGCTGCCAGCGGCGCTGATCGCCCTCTGCCTGATGGTCGCCATCTACCTTCGCGCCGGCAAGTTAGGCCTCCACGGAGCGCCTGGCTTGCCGCTCCGACAGGTGGCCAGGAAGTGGGTGATCGCCATCCCGGCGTTCGCGATGCCGGTGATTCTGGTCGCAGGCATTCTCTCGGGGGTCTCGACCCCCACGGAGGTCTCGTCTTTCGCCGTGGTCTACGGGGTTGCTATGGCGATGCTGGTCTACCGGAAGATGGACGGACGGGCCTTATGGAGAGTGATGGGCGATTCGGCGAGCATGACAGGCAACATCCTCTTCATAGTCAGCACGGCGACGGCTTTTTCCTGGGCGCTCACTTCCGCTCAGGTACCTAACCGGTTGGCGACCCTATTGAATGTCTTCCACGACCAGCCTTGGCTATTCATGTTGGGCAGTATCTTCTTGATGGTGGTTATGGGTGCTCTCCTGGAAGGGCTTCCCATGATCCTCGTCCTGGGTCCGATCCTGTTCCCTATAGCGATCCAGTTTGGGATCAATAGCCTGCAGTTCGGCATTCTCATGGTTATTGGTATGGGTGTAGGCCTGTTCTCTCCGCCTATCGGCATCGGCATCTACTTCGCGTGTGCGACCGCGGAGACGACTGTGGAGGAAACACTCAGGCCAATGCTCTACTACCTGGCGATCCTGGTGATTGGCGTGCTACTGGTGGCTCTTCTGCCGGAGGTGAGTCTGGCCCTGCCCAGACTGGCTGGAATGAATATTCATTAGAAGGACCTGTCTGTGCGAACCTAACAAATTAGCACGGCCGTGTTTTCTGACGGATGAACCAACTGAAGCTTGTGACACTCTTGTGACACTACAGATTGGCCGGACAAGTCAGGCAGCGCGAGGCTACCCCACCCTTGAAGGCCGTCCTGTTGCAACTGGCGACTGAGGTCGAGTGGCCGAGACAAGGACAAACAGAGGAGTTGCGTGATATAGATCGACGATCAGGCCTGCAGCGGCTGCGGCGAGTGCGTGCCCTACTGCACCGTGGGAGCGATTGCCCTGGGAGACGA
>JAJYKO010000863.1 GCA_021788565.1 Chloroflexota bacterium | reverse complement strand
GGTGGGGAAGTAGAGACAGGGAGAAAGGGAGAGGGGGAGACACGGCGAAGGAGCATCTAACAGGATAGACAGCATATAGAAGGACAGGCAGAATCGGGCCCTACCATCTATCTATCGTGCGTATCCTTATTTATCCTGTACATCCTGTTTGGTGCACGCTTTCCCGGTCTCCCACTCCCCCGCTTTCCCGCTCGGTACTACTTGGGCATTCGCTCCCGGATCTGCCGCACGCCCACGGAGGCACTATTGAACATGAAGTTGATGTCGTTCATGCAGGCCAGATACTGGAAGCCCTGCTCGATCCGCAGGGAGACTTCCTCGACGCTGCGGCAGTGGATGCCGGCAGGCGTCCCGACCTTCTTCGCGGCTCGCAGCACCTCGGCCACAGCCTCGGCGTGCCTAGGGTCCTTCTCGCCCAGGCCTTTGCCCAGCCCCATCGACCACGCCAGGTCGCCTGGTCCGATGAAGCAGGCGTCGACGCCGGGCACGGAGAGGATCTCTTCCGCTTTCTTCACCGCGTCGACATGCTCGATCTGAACGATAACCGCGATCTCGTCGTTAGCGTACTGAGGATAATCCGCACCTGCCCAGAACCGCCACCGGCCGCCACCCGCGCTCCGAATGCCTTCGGGAGGGTACTTGGCGCACTTCACAGCATGCTCAGCCTCTTCCGCTGAGCAAATCATCGGCACGACGATGCCCCAGGCGCCGGCGTCCAGGATCCGCTTGATGTAGATCGGATCGTTGTCCGGGATGCGGCACATGGGCATGGTGTCGGTGGTCCCGATCGCCATGAACATGTTGTTCAGCATCTCGTAGTCGATGGGACCGTGCTCCATGTCGACGGTCACCCAATCCCAGCCGGCGTGGGCCATAGCTTCAGCCGAATTGACGCACGGAAAGTTCAACCACGTCCCGATGGCGGGCTTGCCCTCTTTTAGAAGCCGCTTGACACTATTGAACCGCATGTCCTCCAACCCTCCTTGGTTATTTGGTGGTCGCGCTAGCGCATTATAACCCGCTGCGGTAAGCCGCAACATCTGCCAAAGGGGAGTCACTGCCTGTTCGCCGAATCACAGCTGATTTGCGCTGCGCCTGTCTATTTCGGCGATGACGTCCTGCCAGCGGGCGGGGACCTCTCCGCCGAAGTGCTCCTTCAAGCCCAGGCTGGCCGTCCAGTGTATGAAGGCCGCCGTTGCTCTGGTCATCCGTGGCTCGACCCCAACGGCCTCCATGGTCTCCATCACCATGTCCATCTCGTGAGCGCGCCGCTCGCCATGAATAGCGTCCGAGGTGGCCAGGAAGTTGGCATGCTCCGGATACCAGCGCATCCTCTCCATGGTGGTGTTGATGGTCCCCATCACAGCGTCGGTTACTCCCCACGTCTCGCACGCCATCAGCGTCTCGATGGTCAAGGCCTCGATCCCCTTCATAAATATGCTGCGGAACATCTTAATGGCCGCGGCTCGACCAGTGCGGTCGCCCACAACGCTAACCTTCATCCCAAATCGGGTCACCAGTTCCCTGTAGCGCTCGGCCTCTCTGCCGCTGGCCAGGGTGGGGACCGAGTGACGGTCCTGATGGGGGGAGCCCATTATCGCCACATCCACGAAGGCCGCCCCGGCGCCCTCCACCAGCGCGGCCATCTGCTCCTTATCGGGCGGGGTCGCGGTGCCCAAGTCCGCGTACATCTGGCCGGTCCTCAGGACGCGCGCCGCTTCGGTCGCTGCCGCCACGGCTGCCGCCCCCGGGACCATCGCCAGAACCAGATCAGACGCCCTCGCCACGTCGGCCACACACCCTAGGAGCGGCACGTCCGCCTCGCCGGCTCGCTTCTGTATGAGATCGCCGAACGGCGGAGTCTGATAGCCACGGTCGTAGGCGACGACCTCCAACCCCTGCGATCTCAGGCCGAGCCCAACGGCCGTACCGACCTCGCCAAACCCTATCAATCCCACGCGGGGGCTCACCTGATCGGCCATGCTTTCCTCCCTGCACTCCACCGGCTCAGCGGCAGCATTAGTGAAACGTCATGGTACAGTATGTGCGAATTTTATGGGAGGCAATGACTGCTACGCCTGGATATACGTGTATCCAGGCGTACTGGCAGCAGGTACTGGGAGACCGACGTGGACGATGTAGCGCTTGTTTTGTGGCCGGGATGCAGCTCCCAGGGATGATCAACAAAGGTCACTGTTGACAGGGTTCGGTGAAATCGCTATGGTGCGATTGTACGAGGATGTGCCAGCAGCCGCGGCAGTGGGGCAAGATGCAGTAAGACCCTAAACAGAGCATAGAAGCTGTCCTTGCGCGTTGATTCGAGGCCGGAAGTTACGCTAGAGCCGAGGAATACGTCGACGAGATTGGGCGAGGCGAGCCCTTCGTGGCATCCTTGAGCCGAGGCTAAGCCGGCTGGTATAGCGAAACGTGAGGGATCCATGCAAGGGCCGCTTCGTGTTCTGATAGTGGATGACCGTCCAGCGATGCGCTTCGGCCTTCGCGCGATCCTGTCGAAGGACCCAGACGCCGTGCGCGTGGTGGGGGAATGTGACGCAGTCCAGTGCGCCCTCGAGAAACTCTCCGCGGCTCACCCCGATGTCATACTGTTGGACGCCAGCACAAGCGGCTGCAACCCCTTTACGGCCGCCGCCAGCCTGCGACGCAAACTCCCAAGTGTAAAGATCGTCTTTCTCCTGGATCACCATCACCTCGGCCCTACTGACACCGTGCCCCTGGAGGGCGATGCCTATCTCGTGGATCACACTCCTGCCGAGAAGCTGATAGACGCGGTGCTTGCGGTCGCCAGCGGCGAGCGGCTTTTGGACAGCGAATGCGCCCAGTCAATCCTGGACCACTACGAGAGCGCGACTCGGGAGGTGATCAGAGAGAGGCTGGGGCTCTCCGAGCAGGAAGTGGAGCTACTGCGACAGCTGGCCGAGGGTGCCAACAATAAGGAGATCGCCGCCAGGATGTACCTTAGCGAGATAACGGTTATCCGCAAGGTGCAGCAGGTAGTGGCGAAGCTCGCCGTAGCCAACAAGACTCAGGCAGTCGCGGAAGCCGTAAAGATGGCAATCATCTAACGCGGCTTCGCCCCTCTCCTTAACCCGCTGCAAGCTTTTAACTCCCTCCACGGGAATGCAACCCGTGAACATGATAGTTTCCTTGCCTAAGATGATAGTTCGTGACATTGACTGTTGCATACCCTCGCCGGATAGTTGTACCAGCAGCGATCGAGGCTGTTCGTGTTATCAGACAAGATTCGTAGCAAGTGAAGGGGGCCATCGATGTTTCGCTGGATAGTGAAGTATTCGCGCCTGGCATTTCTTGCCGTGCCGCTGCTGGTACTGACCGCCTGCAGCTCGGCAGCCGCACCACCCGCCGCCACGACCGCGCCCGCTCCGACCACCGCAGCGGCGCCCACTACCGC
>JAJYKO010000862.1 GCA_021788565.1 Chloroflexota bacterium | reverse complement strand
CGACTGGCTGAGCGCTGCTGTCCCTACGGATCTCCCCGCCGGTAAACAGGCGACCTTCCAGGTCACCGTGCGAAACTCCGGAAACGTCCCGTGGCCAGCGGACGGCTACACCCCTGTACGGGTGGGTTATCACTGGCTCGACTCGGCGGGCAAAGAGGTGCCGGTGCCGGAGCAGCACGGCCAGCTATCTCAGCAGGTGGACCCTGGCAGTCAGGCCACCTCCCAGCTCAGCGTGGTCGCGCCGGCCGCTCCGGGGAAGTATACGCTGCGGCTGGACCTGGTGCAGGAGAACTTCAGCTGGCTCTCCGCCAAGGGCGCCCAGACCAAGGACGTGAAGGTGACCGTGAGGTAGCGAAGGCGAAGCCTTACGTGATCTAGGTCCGGGTTACAGCGCTGGGAGGGCGAGGGTCCCGCCCGAGCCGCCTGATCTCTGCCGACGTGGCGGCTCGCCGGGACGTGAGGCGAGCGAGCGCAGCCTCACGCGCCCTCCCAGCGCTGTAACTCCATCCACTCCTGTAAACCATTCCGCGTGACAAACCCCGGCCCTGAGACCTCGGGGTGTATCTGTAGCTGCGTTACTTCCTCAGCTTCGAGAGCACCTCAGGGTTCACGGGGGTGAGGGGAGACTTCCCCTGAAGCACCGCCAGGGCGTTCTCGACGGCCAAAGCGGCCATCGCCCGCCTGGTGGCGTTGGTGGCGCTGCCCACGTGAGGCGCCATTACGATGTTGTCCAGCTTCAGGAGCGGGCTGTTGGGATCGATCGGCTCCTTCTCGAAGACGTCGAGCCCGGCCCCGGCGATCTGCCCCTCCCGCAAGGCCGTGGCGAGCGCCTGCTCGTCCACGATCGGTCCGCGGGCCGCGTTGATCAGGCACGCGGTTCGCTTCATCTTCGCTAGCTGCGCAGCTCCTATCATCTTCGTGGTCTCGGGCAGGAGCGGGACGTGGAGCGAGACGAAGTCTGACTCGGCCAGGAGGGTGTCCAGGTCGACGAAGCGGTATCCACGCTGCTTCTCCAGATCCTCGCGCCTGATGAAGTCGCTGTAGAGGATCTTCATGTGGAAACCGCCCTGGCCGCGCTCGGCCACCGCGGCACCAATCCGACCCATTCCCACGATTCCGAGGGTCGCGTGGTGAACGTCCATCCCAAACAGGTTTGCGGGAACCGCCGGGTGCGTCCATCCGCCGGATCTGATGTACCTGTCGCACTCGGCAATCCGCCGCGCGGTGGCCATCAGCAGTGAGAATGCGAGGTCGGCAGTGGTGTCGGTCAGCACGTCCGGCGTGTTGGTGATGACGATGCCCCTCTCCGTAGCCGCCGCCACGTCCACATGGTCAAACCCTACGGAAGAGGTTGCGAGCACGCGGAGTCGCGGAGCCTTATCCATCAGCTCGGCCGAGCTGGGCTTGTAGTAACCCACCACGGCGTCCGCGTCCACGATCTCTTTTTCCATTAAGTCGGCGGGACACCGGCCCTCCCCGGTCCACCGGCTCACTGTGCACACCTCGGAAAGGCGATCGATCAACTGCTCGTCAAGGGGCACCGCGACGAAGACTTTTGGCTTCGACATACCATACTCCTTCCCGCTTAGAGCGATGGCATGGGCCCGGCGAACAGGCCATCGGTCTGCCACGGGTATCTGATATTGGGATGCGGAAAGGATACGCCATATCGCGGCGCATGGCGAGTAGAGGTAGAATTGGCCCAATCGCTTACGAAAGGGGGCTGTTGCCATGGCAGAAGCGTCCTCGGTGGACACCGTCAAGCAGGCTATCTCGCGCGAGATGGACGACCTCCGTCCAAGGCTGATCGAAATCTCCCACACTGTCCACGCCAATCCGGAGATTCTGTTTGAGGAACACAAGGCCGCCGCGCTGCTGACCGGAGAGCTGGAGCGCGAGGGCTTCACCGTCGAGCGCGGAGTGGCGGGACTGGAGACCGCCTTCGTCGCCACCTACGGGTCCGGCAAGCCGCGCGTCGCGTTCCTGGCCGAGTACGATGCCCTGCCCGGCATCGGTCACGCCTGCGGCCACAACCTCATCGCGGTCTGGGCCCTGGGAGCTGGGATCGCCGTCAAGCGAGCCATGCCGGACCTCAAGGGCACCGTTCAGGTGATCGGCACCCCGGCCGAGGAGGGGGGAGGAGGCAAGGTGATAATGGCGGACGCCGGGGTCTTCCGTGGCCTGGATGCCGCCATCATGATGCACGCCCAGAACGGGACCTATCTTCAGCAGGGCTCCCTGGCCGTAGCCAACTACCAGGTGGAGTTCTTCGGGAAGGCGGCCCACGCCTCGGCCTTCCCGCACGAAGGGATCAGCGCCCTGGATGCCCTACTTCAGGTGTTCTTCAGCGTCAACGCCATGCGCCAGATGCTGAAGTCCGACGCTCGCGTCCACGGCAACATCACCCACGGCGGAGACGCGCCGAACATCATCCCGGACTACGCGGCCGGAAGGTTCCTGCTCCGATCCAGCGACCAGAATTACGTGGAGGAGTTGGAGAAACGCTTCCTCAATATCGTGGAGGGGGCAGCGCTGGCGACCGGTGCCAGGTCGAAGGCCACCCGTCTAATTAGCTACAAGTCGCTCAGCAGCAACCCGGTCCTGACCGAGGCCTTGCGGGTGAACGGAGAGACGCTGGGTATCAGGTACGAGACTCCCCCGGGCCACGTCGGCTCCAGCGACATCGGGGACGTGAGCCAGGTGGTTCCCACCATCCAGCCCTACATGGGGATCGCCGACAAGGGGATCGTGATCCACAGTCCCGAGTTCCGCGAAGCGGCCATCTCCGCGCGCGCGGACGACGCTGCTATTACCGGAGCGACGCTGCTGGCCTGGACCGGGGCGGATGTGCTGTTGCGGCCCGATCTGAGGGAGCAGGTGCGCGCCGCCTTCCGCGAGCGCCTCGGCCGCGAGCCCCAGGAGTGACGGGGAGAGGGGCCCTGTCACCCACTCGCGCAAATGGGTGGTCCGGAATTCGCAGTGGAGCTTCGAGCAGCCTGCCGGAGCTTCCGCTCTTCTCAGCGCCCGGCCTGCGATCAGAATCCCTCGTAGGAGGATTTCACGTTGGATAGCTATAGCATAAGCACTGTCCAGGCAGAGCTGCTGCCAGGTGCTCGTAACGCCGTGAGAACCTGCCTGGCCATAGGACGTAGCGATAGGGTAGCGATTATCACCGACAACGACACGGAGAAGATTGCCCTCGCCTTGAAGCAGGCCTCCGAGGAGGCGGGAGCAGCGGCTGAGATTGTGATGCTGGAGGACTTCGGCCAGCGACCATTTATGTCGATCCCTCCTGGGTTCTCTGAAGCGCTCCACGCTTTCGGCCCCACCGCGGCCTTCTTCGCGGCACAGGGCCAGAAGGGAGAGATCGCCTTCCGGATTCCGCTGCGCCATCTCCTCATAGAAGATCTCGGCGTTCGCTTCGGGCACAT
>JAJYKO010000861.1 GCA_021788565.1 Chloroflexota bacterium | reverse complement strand
GCTGATCGCCGGCAATTAATGGTGGTAACAGTGGAAGGAGCCAGCCGCACAAGTGTATTATGTAGGCAGGATGAACAGAGCGCCCGTGCGTAACCACGTCGGGGCAAAAGAGGAACCATGTCGACTCAACCGAAAGAATTCCGCCCGGATCCATGGTTCCGCCGACTCTACCTGCCGGCCTACTCGATAGCTGATGCTGCTCGCTACGCCAGAGCCAAACCCCAAACGGTGTCATATTGGCACAACAGCTACGCTCGAGTCGGGCCAGTTCTACCTGGCAAGGAGAGGGGGGCTCCACTCTCCTACCTGCAGTTGGTCGAGGTAGCCTTCGTTGCTACCTTCAGAAGCCTCGGCGTGTCGCTTCAGCGGATACACCACGCGAGGGACTACCTGGCGCAGACGTTCCAAACTGAGCACCCATTCGCGGAACTCCGGCTCAAGACGGAGGGCAAACATGTGCTGCTGGATCTCCGAGACGTGGAGCGCGACGCTGAGATCGGCCGCCTCATAGTTGCCGACGCGGCAGGACAGATCGCTTGGAGGGACGTCATCGCCGACCGCTTTGCGGAGTTCATCTACGAGGGGGATCTGGCCATACGCTGGCATGTCCGCGGCCCTGACTCCCCCGTTGTCATCGATCCGCGTGTCTCGTTCGGCGCCCCCACCATTCGTGGCGTCCCTACCTGGGTGATCAAGGGCCGAGCTCAGGCCGGAGAACCTATCGAAGACATTGAGGAAGACTTCGGACTGGACCGGGATGAAATTATCCAGGCCCTGGAATTCGAGGGCATACAGAGGGCAGCGTGATCCTGTTCTTCGACCGGAGCATGGGAACGCGCATACCCAAGGCGCTCCGCTTCCTCAAGCCTCCGGTCGAGATCAGGTTTCACGATGAGGAGTTCAAGAAGGACGAGCACGACGACATCTGGCTACCTAAAGTCGGGCGAAACGGCTGGATTGCCATAAGTCAGGACTACAGCTTCCACACAAATGCGAGTGAACTGGAAGCCATCAAGCAGTACCAGATAGGGTGCTTCTACCTGTGGGGTGCGACGGCGCCCAAGTGGGAAACGTTTCGGATCCTCGCTCGTGCCTTCGACCGGGTGCTGAGCAAGGCCGAGCACACACCCAAGCCTTTCATCTTCCGTGTCCATCGGACGAGCCAACTGACATCGATCGAGCTCTCCTAGACTCGTGCCGGGTGCGTTTCGCCGGGTTGGGGTCGCGTTCATACTCGTAGCCGTCGCCCGGATCGTACCAGACGCGCCGGTCAACCGCGGGATAGGCTTTGCTGGCACGGAGCCGCCAGCCATGGCCTTGCGCAAAGGGTGGACTTCCCAAGGACTACCGTTGGGAGGGGAGGATTTCCAGGTTATCGGCCAGCTCGACTATCTCGGGAAGCGTCTCCGTGCGGCCGTCGGCGTGGCGATATTGGGCCGGCTGATCCAGCCGAATCACGAAGTACCCTTCCCATTCGTCAGGGCGGGTCACGGTGCCCGTATCGGACGCGAGCGTGAGCGCATGAGATGACGAGCGCAGCCTCACCCGGGTCCCTGGTTTTATGCCGCGGCCAGAAATCACGGTTTTCACCCGCTGCCCAGTCCCCCTCGCACGATCGATGTCCGGCGCGCAACGCACGGGAGTGGTTTTGGACGCCTATTCCGCCGAATCATTCCGTCCGTTCCACGCGATGGCGGCCACACATTCCGCTCCATTGCGGACGGTCGTTCCGCGCCATTGCGTCCGCCTGATCCAGCTTAGCCGTCCATTCGGAGCCCAGCGACGAAGATGCCCGTGATGAGGGTCGTCTCGCCCGTGAGAATAGCGGGCAGCCCTGTAGCCGCGCCGGGCAGGCTCGCAAGACCTGACAGTCCGATGCCTGCCGTTACCTTTTCGCCCTGGTCAGTTGGAAACGGCGAAATCACCTCCCGACAATCGGTAGCTGTGCTCAACTAGAAGGGTCGGATTGACCATCGGGTCATGAGGACCCTGCGTGAGCATCCTCACTCGGATCTGCTCATCCTCTACCGCGAGGCTCTGAAGCCTTACTCGATCACCGAGGAGAGTGATCGCGCCCTGGGCGGGTGAGCCGTCGCGGTCCAGCATCGCCACCAGGTAGTAAAAGGAACCGCTCCCTCCAGGCTGTGTGACCAGAACAACTGCCGCATCCGCTTTTCCGTCACTGTCCAGGTCCCCGAAATCTGTCCACTGCTCAAGGAGCTGGGCGCTGCCCGTGGGCTGGAGGCTCGCTCTACCGTTGCTCAACTGCACCTTCTGCTTCTGGACCTGGTACACTGCGTTCCTCAGCTGCTCCATCGTGATCCTGGACGCCCTTCGCTCCCACGGCAGCCTCTCGGTATTGAGTCGACTCTCCAACCCGTTCGGGCCGCTCGTCCAGGTCCGATACCCATCGGTGAAGCCCGTCCAGTTGTCCACCTTCCTCCAGACAAGGAGCCCATTGGTGGTCTGCTGGAGCGAGTCTCCGTTGGCGGCGTAGTGCTCGTTCTCCAGCGGCCTTCCGACGGTATCGGGGATCTGCTCAGCCAGAGCCTTGAACCCCAGCTTGAACTCCGGACCCGACTGGGCCGAGACGGTTCCAGCGGCAGCCAGGAAGAGAGCCGATACGAGAATCAGGGCCGTCAATACTGGTTTCAATCGTCCATCTCCTTCTTGCAGAAACGCAGGCCGTCCTATCCTACCCTGGTCATTGCGTTAGAGCATCATACATCAAGCAATGAGTACCTCTCATTCTGGGCACTCCAGGGCGGTATCCCGGCCCTCCGGCAGGCCCACGGGACGGTGGGTCTCTATGTCCACCAGGATAGTGGCGTACTCGCGTCTCTTCCTTAGTGCCAGGTCATCCACACTCAACACCTGAGGGGTAGAGCGGTCCGGCGCCGGATGGTGGCGTATCAGTCTGATGAGAGTGTCGAGGCTGGGATGTTGCACCACCTTCCCATAACCCGCGGGGGAACCTGACTGCGGCGGAATGACTGTCGGGAATGGGGCGGAATCCGCACGACCACGCCGCCGTCGCGCGGGGGTGTGTTGATTGCCCGTGGCAGGCAAGTTGCACTGCTACCCGGCACTAACCAGGCGCAGGAGGTCGCTGTGGCATCACTACAGAACACGGACGTTCGGCTCGGCTGTCAGGGCTGGACCGAGGCGGACTGGCAAGGACCCTTCTATTCGGCCGGCACGAAGGCATCCGACCGGCTCTCCGCCTATGCGACCGCCTTTGACTTCGTCGAGATCGACAGCACCTTCTACGCCTCGCCGGCTCCGCCCACAGTCCTGAAGTGGTACGACTCCACCCCCGAGGGCTTTCGCTTCGCCGCCAAGGTGCCCCAGGTCGTCACCCACGACCCCGACCCGAAGACCGGCTTCCCTCGCAAGCCGCTGCGGGGGGAGGGCTGGCAGAAGCAGCTGGAA
>JAJYKO010000860.1 GCA_021788565.1 Chloroflexota bacterium | reverse complement strand
GGCTGGTCGGTGAGCACGTCTTTGGCCGAAGAGGGGCCCAAATCCTTCACTGATGGAGCGCCCGCGGCGCCAAGGATTGCCGTTGCCAGAAACCCGCCTCCCAGCAGCGGGACGACCACAAGCACGGCCAGAGCCAAACCACGCCGTCTACCCCCGAGCCATCCCATCCCTCCACCTCCGTCCCACTACGCCATCGGTTGTAGGGGCCGGCGTCCCTGCCGGCCCGCACCAGGCTCGCACACTCCGAATAATCAACCCAAATAATCAACCCAAAGGAAGGGGGTCAGGCATGCCCGCGAAAGGCCACTGTCCCTCTTCCTCTACCAACCTCTTCCTGACGGGATTGCCAAGGATGTACTCACAGATCGCCAGCAAGCTTCGCTCGCGCCGAGCGACGTGATCATAGAAACTACGCTGCCAGAGGGCACCTCGAATGCCGTATTCCCATCCGATCCGAGTCGTGTAGCTCTTGAAATCGTGAAGCAATTCCGAGATGGTTCTGTCGTTGTCGACTGGGGACAGGGCTGCGTGCAGATGGTCGGGCATCAACACATAGGCGAAAAGCTTCCAGCGTCCCGTTCGGCTGGGATACAACAACGCGTCAACGATTGCCGATGCCAACCGTGGCTCAGCAAATGGTGAGGAGAGGTGTCGGGCACAAAGGGTAACGAAATAGACGTAGTCTGGGTTTGAGTAGTTAAGTTGTTCGAGGCGCAGTCTCTTGCGATGAGGATAGGAGTCAGAGTTGATGCCATTGTTCACGCTCTTACCTACCATCCAGTCGGGCCGGCAGGGACGCCGGCCCCTACAACGCACGAGTCCAAGGCCGCCTGCCGCAGAAAGCCCCGAGCGCGCAAATGATAGGTTCACCGGCCCCTACGAAGCGCAAGTCGAGAGCAGTGGCCGACGGTTCCCGCATGGGGCGGGTGTCCGCATAACTGGACCACTACTACAACGCTGTAGATGGACGAAAGGTTACGGGCGAACGCCGGCTTGCTCGACGGTGATATCCGCGTCGTCTGAGGCGACCACGCTGCCGTCTGAATCCACCGCCACTGCCTGGAAGTGATGCAGTCCCGGCGCTAGCTGCCAGGTCCCCTCATACGGCGGCGCGTGGAAGGAGGCCAACACTATCCCATCCACGCGAAGCTCCACGCGTACCTGAGGGCCGAGAACGGAGGCCGCAGCCGTAACCTCCACCTTCTGCAGATCCAGAGGTAGATCTGGGCTCACCTGATAGGTCGCCGCCTTCGACGGACTGGTAAGAACTACCCTCGGTCTCGTTGGAAAGCCATCAGGTCCCAAACCAGCGGGGGACGCACCCACGGGAGGTTGTGGGATGCCTCTCCCTCGTGCCCACTGCTGCAGCTCTGGGGGCAGCACCTCGAACACTCGCTCCTCCACATCGTTCGCGGGGGTGCCGCGCCCTGCCGGTTGCCCGGTCGATCGGTCGATCTGGAAGGGCTGGTGCCAGGTACATATCTGGGTCGGGACCGTCCCGGGAAGGAAAAGCTCCGTCCGCCGGTCCGGACACCACTTCGACGGCAGCTCGCCCGATTCGGAACATACCTCCTTGTGCACCAGCCCCGGCGGTTCCTGAAACTGCTGTACTGGCTGTCCCTTGAGCGCCTCCTCCATGAAGTCGTGCCAGATAGGGGCTGCCCCACTGATGCCAGAAACCCCACGCATAGGGCTGTTGTCGGCGTTGCCGACCCAGACGGCGGACACGAGGTTGGGGGTGTAGCCGACCGTCCAGTTGTCACGCCAGTCGGTGGTGGTGCCGGTCTTGACCGCGGCCGGCCTGCTCAGCCGCAACAGGCTGTTGCTCCCGAAGGAGGGGGAACGAGCGTCGTTGTCCGAGAGGATGCTGGTAAGGATGTACGCTACCTGAGGAGAGACCACCTTGCGGCCTGCAGATGGAGTGGCCTGCCACAGAAGATGCCCCCGCGAATCCTCGACGCGGGTGATGGCAAGAGGATCGTGCGCGACGCCACCGGCCGCCAGAGTAGCGTAGGCAGCTGCCAGATCGAGGGGACGCACCTCGCCGCTTCCCAGGACGAGACCGAGGTCTGCACCACCCTTGGAGGCAAGGCTGGTGAGTCCCATGCGGGTGGCCATATCTAGAAAGGCAGGAATACCGACATGCTGCAGCAGCCTCACCGCGGGGAGATTGTACGAATTGGCCAGCGCGTCTCTCACCGACACGGGGCCGTGCCACCTCCGATCGTAGTTCTCTGGTGCGTAACTCTTTCCGTCAGCGGTCAGAAACGCCGTGGGCACATCGTAGAGAATAGTGGCGGCGGTGATTCCTCGTTCCAGTGCGGCGGCGTAGAGGACCGGCTTGATCGACGAGCCGGGCTGACGAAGGGAGGTCGTCACGTTCACTTCGCCGTGAATGGCGCGGTCGAAGTAGTCCGCACTACCCACCATCGCCAGGATCTCGCCATTGGATGGATCCAGAGCGATCAAGGCCCCGTCCGAGACGTCTTCCCCAGCCAACTCAGCCACGTGCCGCCTGACGCCGGACTCGGCGATGGTCTGCAGCCCCATGTCGAGCGTGGTATACACCTTCAGGCCACCGGTGGCCTCAGGACTGATGCCGATCTTGTCGGCCAGTAGCTGCTGAACGTAGGCGACGAAGTGGGGCGCCTTTATGGGAAAGGCCGCCGAAGCCAGGTGGATCGGCTCTGCGGCCGCCGCGGCAGCCTCGGCTTCCGTGATGTAGCCCTGCCTGACCATCAGCGACAACACCACCCGCTGCCTCGCCTGCGCCCCTGGAAGGTCCAGAAACGGATCGTACCGGGACGGTGCCTGGGGCAGACCGGCGAGAATGGCGGACTCCGCCAGGTCCAGGTCACGCGCGTGCTTGCCGAAGTAGACCCCGGCAGCCGCATCCACACCGACGGCCTGGTGACCGTAGTACGCCGTATTGAGGTACCACTCCAGGATCTCATCCTTGCTCAGCCGAGCGGAGAGCCGGAGCGCCAGAGCAGCTTCTCGCAGTTTGCGCCAGATGGACCGATCCGCCCTCTCCTGCGGCGTCATCCAGAGGTTCCTGGCCAACTGCTGCGTGATGGTGCTGCCGCCGCTAACGATGTCGCCGCTGCGCCAGTCCTGGAGCAGTGCCCGGGCAATAGCCACTACGTCGATACCGGGGTTGGAGTAGAAGGAAGCATCTTCTGTCGCGATGGTAGCATGGAGCAGATTTGCTGGTAGCTCTCTGAGAGGCACATGGTTCGCCTTGCCCTGCTGGGGGTCGAGCGCCTCGTATAGCAGGGTGCCGTGCCGGTCATAGATGGCGGTAGTCGCGGGAGGAGGCGCCGACTGGAGAAGTCCGGCTGGATCGAGCGCCAGGAACCAGTATGTCAGGGCCAGGACCGCCCCCAGCAGAACGCCCGCCGTCGCGACTCGCCAGGAAGGGCGAGGCCGGAACA
>JAJYKO010000859.1 GCA_021788565.1 Chloroflexota bacterium | reverse complement strand
CGTAGCAGGGTCCACGCTCCGGACTACATCCTGGTGGTCGACTCTTCCCTGGTTGCCTCCAGCGATTTCGGGGTGTTCGACGGATTGAAGGCGGACGGCCTGGCGATCATCAACTATGCCGGCGACATCGCCGAGCTAGCCGGAAGGACCGAGGCGAAGATCGTCAGGGTCCCTGCCTCGGAGATCGCGCTGGAGATACTGGGGCAGGATCGAGCCAACGTGCCTCTACTCGGGGCCTTCGCCGCCGCTACCGGCGAGGTAAAGATCGAGGCGCTGGAGAAGGCTATCGTGCAGAACTTCGGCGAGGGGAGGGTCGCCACGAAGAACGTGGAGGCCGTGCGCCGAGCCTACGAGATGGTAGCGGGCCAGGTTCTTTCCACAGAGCGCTAGATCAGTGCTGAGTGCTGAGTTCTGTTCCCACAGGTTCTCAGAACCCAGAACCCAGAACTTAGAACCGACAAGGAGTTTCCGATGAAGGTCACGATAGGTCTCTACGGTGAGCCCAAGGGGAGCCTCGCCAACAAGACCGGTAGCTGGCGGAGCAACAGGCCGGTCTTCTTGCAGGAGAAGTGCACCGGCTGCCGGCTGTGCGAGATGGTGTGCCCGGACGCCGTCGTCTTCGCCGTGGAGAAGAAGAAATACACCACCGACCTGGACTACTGCAAGGGCTGCGGGATCTGCGCCCAGGAGTGCCCTGTGGGGGACATCGTGATGGTGCCGGAGGCCGACCATGCGTAAAGTTGTCGAGGGTTCAGTCGCCATCGCCGAGGCGATCAAGGCAGTCCGTGCCCAGGTGATCGCCGCCTACCCCATCACTCCACAGACCCATATCGTGCAGGAGTTGAGCGAACTCGTGGCCAATGGCGAGCTCAACGCCGAGTTCGTGCGGGTGGAGAGCGAGCACTCCGCCGCTTCCGCCGTGCTGGGGGCTAGCGCTGTGGGAGCCAGGGCCTACACTGCGTCCTCCTCCCAGGGCATCATGCTGATGGCGGAGGTGCTGTTTAACATCGCGGGGTTGCGCTTCCCGGTGGTGATGACCACGGCCAACCGTGCCCTCTCCGCGCCCATCAACATCTGGAACGACCAGCAGGACTCCTACTCCGTGCGGGATGCCGGCTGGATCCAGCTGTACGCCGAGGACAACCAGGAGGCGGTGGACCTGCACGTCCAGGCATACCGGATCGCGGAAGATCTGCGGGTGCAGCTGCCGGTGATGGTGTGCATGGACGGCTTCGTCCTCACCCACTCCTACGAGCCGGTGGACATTCCCGAGGTGGAGCAGGTGGACCGCTTCCTTCCGCCCTACCGGCCGGCCCGTACCCTGGATCCGACGGCGCCCCGCACCTTCGGGACCTACGCCGAGGAGGGCTACACCGAGACCAGGTATGCCATCGTCCAGGCGATGAACAGGGCGAAGGGCGTCATCGAGGAGGTAGCCGCCGAGTACGAGCACGCCTTCGGCCGCTACTCCGGCGGGCTCGTCCAGGGCTACCGCCTGGATGACGCGGAGATGGTGCTGACAGCGACCGGTTCGATCATGGGGCTGCTGAAGTCCGTGGTGGACGACCTGCGTTCCGAGGGCCGCAAAGTGGGAGCGCTGAAACTTGTCTCCTACCGACCCTTCCCGACGGAAGCCCTGGCGAAGGCGCTGGCCGGCATCAAGAAGGTGGCCGTTTTCGAGAAGGCGATCTCCCTGGGAGGCACCGGCATCCTGGCGTCGGACCTGCGTTCGGCGCTCCACGGATACGCGGGATCCCCGCAGGTGAGCAGCTTCATCGTGGGATTGGGCGGCAAGGACATCACGCCCGAGACCATCCGCAAGGCGGTCGAGATGGCCGAGGCCGGCTACGTCGATAGCCACTTCATGGAGTTGGACGAGGAGTTCCTCAAGGAAACAGCGGTGGTGATCTGAGAACGCAGTTCTGGGTTCTGAGTTCTGAGTACCGGTCCGAGAACCCAGAACGCAGAACTCAGAACCTCCAAGGGGTGAAGAGAATGGACAAGCACAGTTTGATGGCCGGCCACAGGGCCTGTGCCGGGTGCGGCGAAGCCCTCGGTGCCCGGCTCGCTATCGATGCCGCCGGTGAGAATATCGTGGTGGCGAACGCCACCGGTTGTCTGGAGGTCTTCTCCAGCAAATACCCGGAGTCGGCCTGGGGTGTACCGTGGATCCACTCCCTCTTCGAGAACGCGCCCGCCGTGGCCTCCGGCATCGAAGCCGGCCTCAAGGCCCTCGGCAAGGCCGATACGGTGAGGGTGATCGCCCAAGGAGGCGACGGCGGCACGGCCGACATCGGCTTCGGGTCCCTTTCCGGCATGTTCGAGCGCGGCCACGACGTGCTCTACATCTGCTACGACAACGAAGCCTACATGAACACCGGCATCCAGCGGTCGGGTCTGACGCCCTTCGATGCCAGGACAAGCACCAGCCCTCCGGGCGAGCGGAGCTGGGGCAACGAGACGATGAAGAAGGATCTGCCGGCCATAGCGGTGGCACATCGGGTCCCCTATGTGGCGACGGCCTCCGTGGCCTATCCCCACGACATCCAGGCGAAGGTCAAGCGGGCCATGAAGGTGAAGGGTCCCAAGTACCTGCAGGTTCACGTGCCATGCCCGCTGGGCTGGGGTCTCGACCCGAAGCTTACGGTGGAGATCGCCAAGCTGGCCGTGGAAACAGGGCTCTACCCGCTCTTCGAGACGGAGAACGGACAGGTGGTTCGGGTGAAGAACGTGCTGAAGCGCAAGCCCGTCGAGGAGTACCTCCGGCCCCAGACCCGCTACCGGCACCTCTTCCGGATGGAGGGCGGCGATGAGCAGATCCGCCAGATCCAGGCCATCGCCGATGCCAACGCGGCTAGGTACGGCTTCGGCCCGCTTGAAACCCCCGAGCCCGTCCAGGTAGGATAAGAGCGGTTCTGAGTTCTGGGTTCTAGGTTCTGAGCAGCATCCAAGAACTCAGAACTCAGAACCCAGAACTCGCGAATGCCTGCCGAAGGCCCAGAGGACAGCGTGAAGGTTAGGGTGCAACTGTTCGGGGACCTGCGCAAGTACCTGCCTAAGGGTCAGGAGCTGCTGGAATTGGAGCTGCCGGAGGGAACGACGCCGGCCATGATGCTCCAGCAGTTGGGCATCCACCCGGGCGAGGTTTGGCTCGTGCGTGCGAACCGCCAGGTAATTGCCGACGAGTCCCCGTTTCACGATGGCGACGAGGTCGAGGTCTTCGAGCCGATCGGCGGCGGATGATAGCTGATCGCTGAACGCTGAAAAGCTATTGCGATATTTACAAAAGGTGTATAATGCTCTCGCACTCGGTTAGGCGAGTTGCCCTGAGTGCAGTGTCATCCTCCCCCTGCTATTTGCCGTAGGTTGCAAAATCCTTATCTCTCTTTGCTGCCTGCCCGCCTAGATGGAGGCTAAATTCATGGAGAAAGACAACA
>JAJYKO010000858.1 GCA_021788565.1 Chloroflexota bacterium | reverse complement strand
TAGCTATGTCCAGGTGCGACTCCTCCAGGTCGGCCCCGGAGTAGCCCGCGGCGCAGGCAATGCGCCCCCAGTTGGGATCGCACCCATACACGGCAGCTTTCAGCAGGTTCGAGGCGGCAACAGCGCGCGCCGCCAGCCGAGCATCCTGCTCGGTCGCGGCACCCTCCACGGCGACCTCGATCAGCTTCGTCGCGCCCTCCCCGTCTCCGGCAATGGCCTTCGCCATTCTTATGCAGATCGCGGTGAGCGCCTGTTCGAATGCAACGGCACCGGGGGAGCCGCCGCTAATGGCCGGCGCGCCCGACTGACCGTTGGCCAGCACAAGCACCGTGTCGTTCGTGCTCATGTCGCCATCGATGGAGATCATGTTAAATGAGAGATCTACGCTTCGACGCAATGCGCGCTCGAGGAAGGCTGGTTCCACCGCGGCGTCGGAAGTGACGAAGCAGAACATCGTCGCCATGTTCGGATGGATCATTCCTGCGCCCTTGGCAACCGCGCCCATCCGGAAGCCCCAGCCGTCAACGGCTACCTCCACGGCGGCTTCCTTCGGCCGGGTGTCCGTCGTCATGATCGCGGTGGCAACGTCGTGGCCGCCCTCCGGACGGGTCTTCAGCTTCTGGACCCCAGCCTCGAATTTCTCGATGGGTAGGGGAACCCCAATCACGCCCGTGGAAGCCACGAGCAACTCCTCGGAGCCGACGCCGAACTTAGCGCCCGCTATCTCCGTCATGCGGCGCGCCTTAAGCAGGCCATCCTCACCCGTGGCCGCGTTGGCGTTCCCCGCGTTGAAGACGACACCTCGGGCCTGCCCGCCCCTCACTCGTTCACGCGAGACCACAACAGGTGCCGCCGCGACCTTGTTGGTGGTGAAAACTCCGGCTGCCGAGCAGGGCTTTTCCGACAGGATGACTCCGGCGTCCAGCTTTCCTGGGCCTGGGGTCTTCAGGCCCGCGTAAACGGCACCTGCCTTGAACCCTCGCGGGAAGGTGATGCCCTCACCCTCGATCCATTCAAGTCGCGCTTCTGTTGATTTTCGAGCAGCTTCCTCGCTCACCACAGCCTCCGAGCAGCAGGGTAGATCCAGGAGGGCGGGGGCTTGCCCCCCGCCGCCTCCCTCGGCGTCGCGCCTCCCCAGAGGACAACGCGATCGCCATGCCGGCCAGGCTCCGTCCCCTAAAGTAAAGCCAGGATGAAACCCGCGGGGTCTCGGGGATCACGGCGCGCCAGTTCCGGATCAAGGGCCAAAGACCCCGCGGGTTTGGTCGCCGCTTTACTTTAGGGATAAATCGGCAGCGCTTCCAGGCCCATATCGGGCCGAAGCCCCAGCATCAGGTTCATGTTGTGCACAGCCTGGCCTGCCGCGCCCTTGACCAGGTTGTCTAGCGTCGAGATCACTATCACTCGACCCCCGGGACGCACCCTTGGATGGATGATACACAGGTTACTGCCCCAGGTGTGCTTGCTCTGGGGCGGCTCGTCCACCACTTGCACGAAAGGCTGTCCCG
The DNA here is from genome assembly GCA_021788565.1 of Chloroflexota bacterium. Next base: position 1,930 of record JAJYKO010000858.1, on the reverse strand, counting down.
CGTAGAACTCTCTGTAGAGCTCCATCAACGATTGCTGGCTCAGCTCCTCGGTCAATCTGCCGTAGCAGCTGCTCAGTATGCCACGGGTCATGGGCACGATGTGCGGAATGAAGGTGAGGTCTACACCCTGGTCCGGCTTATGGCCGAGGGCCCTACCGAGAGCTACATCCAGCTCCTGGGCGATCTCCGGCTGATGGCGGTGCCCCTCTATGCCGTATGCCATCACGCTCTCGTTGACCTCGCAGTAGTGGTTCACGTTGAGCTTCATGGATCGGCCTGCGCCGGAAATGCCGGACTTGGAATCCACAATCAGGTCCCTATCAGTTCTCGACACCAGCGGTGCCAGCCCCAGGATAGCGCTGGTCGGATAACAGCCCGGGTTGGAGATGAGCCGTGCGGACGGGATCTCGTCGGCATGCATCTCTGGCAGTCCGTACACAACTTCGCTCAGCAGCTCTGGAGCAGGGTGCTGAATGCCGTACCACTGCCGATAAGCCTCGGGGTCCTTCAGCCGGAAATCGCCCGAGATGTCGACGACTCGAAGCCCATCCTTCAATAGATTCGGGATAACCTCGGCAGATGTATGGTGCGGAAGGGCCGAGAACGCAAAGTCGACGTTCTCGAGCTCCGACTGAACAGTCAACCCCAGAGAGGCGAGGTGAGGGAAGACAGATCCTAGGGGTTGCCCCGCTGCGCTACGACCGGTCACCTCCGTAAGCTGGACCTCCGGGTGTCTGGCCAGGATCCTGGCCAACTCGCCACCCGCATAGCCAGTTACATTGACAATACCAACCCTCATCTTCGGCTCCTGGAGAACTAAGTAACTGTCGGAAACAATACTGCCGCTGTCTCCAGCGGCAGACGCGTCATATCCGGGGTGGGCAAGATAGGAGTCGAACCTACGACCTCCACGATGTCAACGTGGCGCTCTAACCAACTGAGCTACTTGCCCATGGGATTTGCCTAGGGAGATGCTAGCAAACGCGGGCATGGTCGTCAAGAGCACCCGTGCGGCGCGAGCAGGAAGCCACGCGGTTCGAGAAGGGGTCGCCGTTACGCTATAATTCCTAGAGAGACGAGCGCGTTCCTGTCTACCCTTTGCTGTGCGACGGGCCGAGATCAGCGCCCTTTAGGTTGCTCGCCGGGCTTTCTCCCGGCCTCAAGCGCTTTCTCGAGCGCCTCGCTGCGCTGCTTTTGTAACTCTAGGAAGTCGTCCAGCTCCGTTTTCGTGAGCAGGCCCTGCCGGTAGCGCTCGAGCATGCGCTCCGCCGATTGGTCGTTTATGTTGGGCGCCATATGGCGGGTCACCCTCCCGGATCTGGCTCAGTCGCTCCTCGGGTGGAGCGGTAAGTAGCGTGCCCACTAATGCCGGTGGAATGTCTCCTGCAGTTCGGGAGTGTGCGCGGGGAAAGCATGGTTCACATGCATATCGAGCCTGAGTCGAACCACATACATTTCCACGGTGGTAGGGATGCCAGCCGGAGGCTGCGCCTCGCTTTCGCCCTGTCAGCAACAATCCTGGTCGTCGAAATTGTGGGGGGAATCGTCTCGAACAGCCTGGCCGTCTTGAGCGACGCGGGCCACGTTTTCACCGATGTGCTTGCTCTTGGTCTGGCCTGGTTCGCGGCCGCTCAGGCGCTCAAACCGGCAACGCCCAAGCGCACCTTCGGCTACCACCGCGCCGGCATCCTGGCAGCGGGTCTCAACGCCATGAGTCTCGTGGTCGTCTCTCTTGTCATTACCTACGAGGCGATCCGCAGGCTTCAATCGCCGGAACGAGTCAACAGCTCTGTGATGATGGTCGTCGCGGCTCTCGGGCTCGCGATTAACCTGTACGTCGCCATCTCCCTCCACGCGGAGCATGGGGAGAACCTGAACATACGGAGCGCGATGCTCCACGTCGTGGGGGACATCCTGGCATCGGTCGCCG
>JAJYKO010000857.1 GCA_021788565.1 Chloroflexota bacterium | reverse complement strand
CGAGGAGCTGGCGGGCTCGCCACCAAAGCCTCATTCCAGCGCGGGTGCGGCTCCGGATGGGCAGGTGGCAGAGATACTGCAGGCGGGTGTGCGCCACGAGTACACGGTCATCCTCCAGTACCTGTTCCACCGCTTCGTCATCGATCACTGGCGAGTGGCCGACCAGTTGGAGCAGGAGGCCATCAACGAGATGCAGCACCTCGGTTGGCTCGCCGAGGCGCTGACGGAGGTCGGCGGCATTCCTCAAGTGGAGCACGGTGCGCTGGTCGTTGATGGAAATTCGGCCAGCATGCTGCGGGCAGACGTCGATGCCGAGCGTACCGTAAGTGCCGACTACACCCGCGAGATCGAGGCCGTCGACGACCCCGAAATCAAGGGACTGCTCACGCGGATCCGCGATCAGGAGATCTACCACGACAAGGTGCTGACGGGGCTGCTGGACGATCTTCTCGAGCACGAGGCGACGGCCGACTGAGGTGGCTGGGTTTGCCGACGTCGTCATACCCGCACAGGGGGCCATCCAGGCTTCGCACCGCTATCGAGCCGGGAGCCTGTGTTCCCGCTTTCGCTGGGATGAAGGGATCGGTCCCCTGTTGCATCGGATCTCAGGGACCGCGCACTAAGAAAAGAGGGGGGCGAAAAATCGCCCCTCTGGCGTGGTCCACGGCTGGGGTAGATGGCGTAACAGATGGCTCACGTAGCCTAGGGCCCTGTGCCTGACGGGTGGCTACAATTGTTACCGCCGTCCTGAACCGTGCCCCCCTCTTTTGGTGGCACGCTCCGTCGACGGCTGCTACCGGCGGCCCCTGGCACGAACACCGATGACGTCCGACTCCTTCACTGGAACCGGCGCGAGCCTCAATTGACGTACGCGTGCAGCCCTGGGCGCCGGCCCGCGCGTCAGAAAGCTAAGAGCCGAGCCCGCTGCCACGGCAGCAGCCACCACCGCCCCGAGTGTCAACACGTCTGCCAAACGCACCAGAATGGCCATTTCGCCGATGCTGCCGGCAGAGGCGAGTCCTGATAATACGGCGAAGTCAGCGAGCCCCAACGCGATTGCAAGCAGCAGGGCGCGAAGACCCGTCGAACTGAAGAGTGCCTTAACTGGCCGGGACTGTCGGTAAAGGTTCTCGTATTCGTAGTCGCTCATCTCAATCCTCCTTGATACTCCCTGAACCTCATTGTTCAATAGCATTATTGCACATCAATAACAATAAGTCCAATGCCAGATTCTGGAGGCTACAATAACCGCATCTGCATGAATCAGGATGACATATTCACTGCCTCAGCACCTCACCTTGAGATTGCGCTTCGTGAGGCTAGATGGACTCGCGGCCGCGCTGTTCGCGCGGCGTCGCCGGCCGAGGCTGAATGTGACGGGCTTTGCCCTTAAAGTACGAAAGCCCTGGGCTTCCAGATTTGGCGCTGGAAGCCCAGGGCTCTGGATGAGTCGCGGCACGGTCTCTTGGACTATTGCTTCTCCCAGGGGAAGCGGGCGGTGTTCAGTCGGCTCTGCAGCCCGTACGGCCCGTTGATCCAGGTCATATAGCCGTTGGTGAAGGCCGTCCAGTTGTCTGCCTTCCTCCACACCATCAGCCCAGTCGTCGTCCTCTGAAGCGAGTCGCCGGTCGCGGGATTGAAGTGTTCATTCTCAACCGGCTGCCCGACTATGTTCGGTATCATCGAGGCCAGGGTCGCGAAGCCGAGCTTGAAAGTTGGCGGCGCGGTCGGTGTGGGCGCTGGTGCCGGAGCAGGAGCCGGGACTGGCGCAGGCGCCGGTGCCACGGGGGCCGGGGCGGGCGCAGGTGCAGCCGTCGGAGCCGGGGCAGGTGCCGCGTTGCTCGCCGCGATGGCGTAGGTACCGGACTGGGTGAACTGCGCGGTTACCGTGTGAGCGGTGGTGTCCACGGTGCTGGGAAGCGCCGTCCACGACACGCCGTCATCCTGCAGCCGCATCATGACGAGGGTCGACTCACTTCGGCCGCCCAGATCCGACGGGGTGTATTGCATCACCATTGTCCCGGGCACGGCTATGCTGGTGAAGGCCGTACCCCCGGAGGCGAAGTTCAGACTGAATGCGTTCGGTAGCAGGATGGCATTCGGAGGCTGTGTGGAGTAACTGCCCCCGGTGTCCGGGGTGTACGTGAGCGCGAAGTCTCCGCCCCAGGCGTTGGCCGGGATCTGAAGGTGAACCAAGCCACTGCTCGAGTCGAAGAACCCTCCCGAACTGCCGCTTATAGTTACCGTCTCCATGGTGTCCGCGGCCAGGACACCGGTGGCGCCGACACTGAGAAAGAGCGCCACAAGGGTAAGGACCAGGATCGTTCTCTTCACGGACCCTCCTACTCAAGTTCAGGTTTACGGGCTGTTTGCCCACGATGCTGGAGATGCGTCGCGACGGGCCAGGTCCCGCCGCAATTCGTCATCGATTGTACTACCAATCGACTCGGCCAAGGGTTAAGCGGCTGCTAAATCTGGCCCCGAAGTATGGAATCGGCTTACGGACGAAAAGTAACATGGGTGGCGCCACCGCCAGGCCCGACCGGGGCCGAATCTCACACCACTTGAGGTCGCGGCTATACTGGTAGCGTCGCAGAGGAGGCGAAGAATGGAAGGGGCTAGAGATACGAGGGAGTTGATGCAGGAAGCCGCTGCGCGCGCTTCCGCTTATCTGGAGTCGCTGACCGAGCGTCTGGCCGCTCCGACGCCGGAAGCCATAGACGGGCTGGCCAAACTGGGCGGTCCGTTACCTGAGAAGCCGCTGGATTCCGTCGACGTGCTTGCCCTTCTGGACGAGATTGGCTCGCCCGCGACCGTTGCGTCCGCCGGCGGGCGTTACTTTGGATTCGTGATCGGGGGCTCACTGCCGGCGACGCTGGCGGCCAACTGGCTGGCGGGTGCCTGGGACCAGAACGCTGCCTTCGTCACTTCCTCCCCCGTGGGTGCCTATCTCGAGACCACGGCCCTCGACTGGCTTCTGGATCTGCTCGGCCTCCCTCCGCAGGCCGGTGGTGGCTTCGTCACTGGTGCAACGATGGCCAACTTTACCTGCCTCGCGGCCGCGCGGCACGCCGTGCTGCGGAGAGCTGGATGGGACGTGGAGGCTCAGGGCCTCTTTGGTGCTCCGCCGATACGGGTTGTGGTGGGCGACGAGGTCCACGTCAGTTTGCTGAAGGGCTTGAGCCTGTTGGGCCTCGGACGGGACCGCGTGACCAGAGTTCCGGTAGACGGCCAGGGTCGCATGCGGCCCGAGGCTATTTCCGAGACCGACGGCCGCACGATCCTGTGCGTGCAGGCCGGCAACGTGAGCACCGGCGCCTTCGATCCCGCCCATGAGCTGTGTCGTATCGCTCACGAAGCGGGTGCCTGGGTCCACGTAGACGGCGCGTTCGGGCTCTGGGCGGCCGCGGATCCGTACCGGGCGTACCTCGCCGAGGG
>JAJYKO010000856.1 GCA_021788565.1 Chloroflexota bacterium | reverse complement strand
CTTAGCTACTTCCTTGAGTCGCCTCAGATCCTCAAGACTCGTCAGTCTAGGCATGTGCTTCCTCCTCATTCGGCGTGACTGCGCCTGCTGAAACAACACCGTCAGAGATGTACTGTTCTAGCCAACGGATGACGGAGGGATGAGAGAGGGGCACCTCCCCGAGCTCGCTCGTGATGGCCGCACTGTCCAGTTCGAAGGAGCGGCCGTCGACCGTGTGACGGTAACGGACATCTACTTCCGGATGGCCGACTATGGCACACATCAGCGTCATCACCAGGTCGCCTAGCGGCGGAAGGTCGATATGGTTCAGCCGGAAGGTTGCCTCCACCACTGTTCCTCGGCCCAGTTCGCTCTCCACCACTAGCCGGCCTTCGCAGCGCCGAGCCGATGCATCGAGAAGCGGCAACCCGAGTCCTACATGCCTGCAGGTGCGGGACGTGAAGAACGGATCGGTTACCCTGGCCGCGACGTCTCGTGACATCCCGCAACCATCGTCGGACACCCTGAGCGTGAGGGTATCGGTTGTCTCCTGTCGATCCAGTTCGACCTTCACGTTGCGAGCTCCAGCTCTAACGGAGTTTTCGAAAAGATCAGTAATGTGCTGTGCCAGATCCCTCATGTCACTCTGCCCCGATCGTGAGCCCCACCTCATGGAGTCGAGGCGTCAGCCGGTCCTCCCTGAGCCACCCCTTAAGCGTCGATTCCACGGATACATAAGTCATTACTTCTTGTGCAGCTCATCCACGAGTTGGTGGATGCGCTCCGTACTACAGCGGCCCTTCACGTTTCCATTCACGACCGTGACCGGTCCTAGGGCGCACGCACCCAGGCAGTAGACCACCTCGTAGGTGAACTGGTAGTCCTCTGTGGTTCCACCCGGCTGCACGCCAAGCTCCTTCTCCATGACGGACATGTTTCGAGGCGCGCCCCGGACGTGGCAAGCCGTGCCGTCACACACCTTGATGACGTTTCTTCCACGGCGGGTCAGGTAGAACTGCGAGTAGAAGGTCGCCACGCCGTACACCTGGCTAAAAGGCAGGCCGACCTGGTCGGCTATGCGCGCCAGCGCGGGTCGGGGTAGATAGCCGTATGCCTCCTGCGTCTCCTGAAGGATAGGAATGAGAGCGCCTTTCTCTCCTTTCCTCTTCTCCAGCACGCCATCGAGCTGCGACAGATCGACGCTTTGTGTGGTTGTCATTTCCATCGATCGAGCCTCCGTATTGGACGGATTTGGACTACTACGGAACAACCAGCCTCCCAAACTCGCCTCGGCAGGCGCGCGCAAGCTCGCGAACCGAGGCCTCCGAGACGAGGATGCGGGTGGACACGTTGGCGATGTCCTCAAGGGTGTGGGCGTCCGACGACCGAAGGATGGTGCGCCCGGCTAATTCTGGGTACAGGGCTACTGCTTGGGCCGGCGTGAGGCGTGGCGAGATCTCCATTGCCGGAACGTCGAGACCCTCCGGGATCAGGCCGAGCACTCCGAGCAGCCCGCTGGATGGGCGGTCGACGTGTGCCGGGATGGGTACCCCGCCTATCTCCTGTACCGCGGCCACCACCATGTCGATGGAGATGTCCACCGCGGCGATCAGAAGGCGTCGGTTTCTGGAGATGAGGTTTCCTTCGCAATCCACAACCAGCTGGGCGCCGAACGCTCGCTCGTCGTTCTCTCGGTCAGGCAGCGCACGGTACACCTGCTCCTGCCACTGGACCAGGGAATCGACGGTATCGAAAATGGTTAGAATGTGGACGCCTTCCCTGGTTTCCACCTCCATACCGGGAAGCACGGCGACACCGCTGCCCAGAGCAGCAGACATCACGGCTGCCGCGTTCTCCCCTGAGTTGTGATCGGTGATCGCCAACATGTCCAGACCCGCTTCTATGGCCCGCTCGATGATCAAAGCGGGCACCATGCGATACTCGGCGCACGGCGACAGCACAGTGTGAATGTGCAGGTCGGCCGCTAGCCGTTTCAGCATTGTTTCCCCGTGATGCCAAGGCCGGCCAGCTCAACCACAATTTCGAAAGACGGCTTCGAGCTAGACATAATAGGAATGCCTTCCTGGTTGGCCTTGTTGGCCACGCCCTGGTCTATCCTGGCTCCCTCGGTGATGATGACTCCAGAGATACCCGCGAGGGTCGCGACGGCAACCACGTTGGGGTGGCCCTGGACCGTGACCCACAGGTTGCCGGAGGCAGCCCCTGCCATGACACAGCTGAGAAGGTCCCCTACATAACCCCCTGTTACCTCCCGGTCCAGCCGGTTGTCGCCGGCTTCAATCTTCAGATCCAATTGCCTGGCCACATCTCCGACAATCATGGCCGTCTCCTCCTCCCGTCGTCGCGGCGGTTACAGCCCACAGCCTCAAGCGAGGGCCGCGGTCACCCGCTCGCCGCGCAGATCGAAGGCGATTCGCAGAGTCGTGCCGACACCGAGTTCAGATTGGATGGAGAAGCGGTCCGCACAACTCTCTATGTTGTTGAGTCCCATGCCTGCGCCAAATCCGAGTTCGCGGATCCAGTCGGGCGCCGTGGTGTAGCCAGGCGTCATCGCCTGATGCAGGTCTGCGATCCCGGGACCATCATCTGACGCCTCTATCTGCAGAAGGTCGGGCTCTAACTGAGCCACGACCTTCCCGCCGTTGGTGGCATGAATAGTCAGGTTCATCTCCGCCTCGTACACCGCGATGCCTGCGCGGCGGACGGTCTTAGGATTGACCCGCAGGTCCTCCAGGAGACGCTTGATCCTGGTGGCTGCCAGGCCTGTTCCCTCGAAATCTTTCGGGGCCACCCTGTACCTCAGCGTAATGGTGGTGTGATCAGAGATCAGGTCTTCCATGGTCGGTCTCTCATGACGCTGACGAGGCTCTGCTTCGCGGTACAGGGCATCCAGTACACGAAGCACCCGGTCGATGATGTCACCCGGCGTTACAATCCCGGCCAGCTTTCCGTCACGATCCAGGACCGGAAGCCTTCCCACATGATAGGTTCTGAACTTGTTGATCGCCTGGACTGCCGGTTCGTCCGAGCGAACGGTCAGCACCCGCGGGGTCATCCACTGGGCTACAGAAGCCTCGGCCGGGTTCGACTCCAGCCATCGAATCACGTCTTCTACGCTGACTATTCCGCGCAGCTCGTCGGTTTCGACGACAGGCAGGCCCGAAATTCGATGGGACCGCATCAGGTTTTTCGCCTGCTTCATCGGTGCTCCAGGAGCGACGGTGATCACAAATCTGGTCATGATCTCTCCAACCCGAAGCTCATACATCAGCTCCTGGATCTTTGTGAACTCCGATTCGGAGTCGGTGAAGGCTGTGCCCTGGTGCAACATCAACCTCTCCGGTTCGTGTCGATCTCCGAGATCGTCCTGTAAGACGAGTCGGTAGGTTTGATGCCGACTCCGTACAGACGGCCGCAAGCCTCGAACATGGGCAACGCT
>JAJYKO010000025.1 GCA_021788565.1 Chloroflexota bacterium | reverse complement strand
ACAGCTTACTGGAATGCCCATCGACATCCTTTCATATGGGGTCAGCGACGGCGCCATCGGCCACGTCGCCAGCCAGGCATCGCACAGTTGGCGAAAGTTGCCTAGACTTGCCGGATGCACCACTTAGGACCAGCGGGGCAATTCGCTCAACCACCGGATCGCTCGCCTTGAGCCTTGGAAACGGAAGGCTATCGAGGAGGGTGTAGGACATTGTGAGGCTCACTTTTTTTCGTGCAATGAAATCCATTGTCATGGAATTGGCCACAGCTAGCCAGACCAGGTAGTACCACTCACACCCCGGTTCGAATGTGATGGTGGGAGTCTTGTGTCCACAAATGCTGTCAGGCGGGATTAGGGAAGCGATTAGGGAACGTTCGTTGGTTGGACTTGCCACATCGCAGAAACCTATTCGAAATCGCTTCACTCTGTCCTTGGTCTTCTCTGGAACCTTGTCTACGGGTATGTACCACTGCGGCAAGATCGCCTTCTGCGCGCTTCCAAACGGGAAATCAAGCCAGTCGGCAGACCGTTCCCGGCCTGACTGATAACCTTTCGCACGATGGTCAAATTGCCCTACCATCCTTCCTTCATACACTGGAAGCCCGGGTGGGGTCTCAGAGAACAGATCGCGATCGTTCCCCATATCGATTTCCCGCATGTAGTGCCTTAGCGGTTCCCCAGCCGACTCGTCACCAAACTTGGGCCATCGAGCATACACCTTTGTCGCGATGTCGACCTCGAGTTGACTGGACAGTTCCATGATAGCCAGGGCATCTGGAGAGAACTCATGCACGAGGTTCACTGGCAGGAGCAGCGTTTCCCCAGCCACAGCCGCCCTTAACTGATCCACAGACCGAATGCCGAACGCAGTTCTAAAGGCCTCTGTGCGCCCAATCACCTGGGCAGCGTACACGCAGAACTTCGTGCGGCTATCAATATCCTTGAACCAGACTTCCTTCGTGTTTTCGAAGCCGAGAATGACGGCGAGCGAGGACTTCTCAAACAAGGCCTCCCGGATTGCCATGGCATTCGCGCCGTTGTAGAGCCCTTCTGGCACGACCTGCGCGGCCCAGCCGCCGGTTCGCGCACTCGCCAGGGCAGCCTCCACGAACATACGGTACACATTGAAGTCTCCCTTGCCCAGATTTCCAGGGGCAAAGAGACGGTACCTACCGCTCTGTTTGATGAACTTGACGGTCGAATACAGCGTCCGTGTATGTTCTTGCCATCGTGCAGAAATCAGAGGGTTCTCCAGCAGGGCGTCGACCAATCGGCGTTGATCCTCCGGTGACTGGAAACGCACTGCGGGCTCGTATATAGCGAAGAACTCCTTGACGTCAGGACTAAGCGTGTCCCACGGAGGATTCCCGAGCACCACGTCGAACCCGCCATCGGCGAAGACTTCCGGAAACTCGAGGGGCCAGTGGAAGAATCGGTGCTTCAGCCGCAGCCGTGCCACCTCCCGCTGTTGCCCGGCAGAGAGAACGGGCGGAAGACCAGGTCTCGCGGAATCCAGCACCCCCGTCGTCGGCGGTTCTGGCGATTCGGAGGTCAGGGGCCAAAAGAATGCCGCGGTCCACGCATCCAGTGGGGCCATCACCGGGTCAACTCTCTCCCGTCTGAAGGACCTATACCGCTCCCTCTGCTCCGCCACTTGAGTGGCTCGGTCCTCCGGCAAATCAGTTATCTCCAGTGCCTCGATCGCCAAGTCGTCTCTCATGCTTTCCCAGACGGCGGGGTCGGCGGCAAACAACGAGTACTGCCTCTGCTCCTGTTTGTTCCGCTTCTTGACGATGCTAGATATCCTCTTATCGTCGTCGCCTATAGGATCAAAGGCCTCATCTGGTATTCCGCCCTTGACCAACTCAGCGGTGGCTCCCACCAGGCTGTTTCCAAGCTTCACATGAGCATCCAAGAAGGTGAGAGGACGCCCCGGATCGTGGCCGTCCAACCAAAGGGCAAGCCTGCACAGGTCTACCGCCAGGGGATTGAGGTCCACGCCGTAGATGCAGTGGGAAATAGCATCTCGCAAAGCCGAGCGTACCTGAGGAGGCGACGGCTCGGTGTCTCCAGCGTCGATATGGGCGAGTTCTTGGGCAAGTCGTCGTGCTGCCGCGAGAAGGAAGTGCCCACTGCCACAGGCCGGGTCGCAGACCGTGATGTTCAGGATTGTCTCTCGCTTCTCGTGAGGAGTCTTCTTGCCCTTCAAGCGGGCGACCAAAGTCGGCTCGAGGACCAACTTGATGAGTTCCTGCACCACGGAGGTCGGTGTGTAGTAGCTGCCTGTCTGTTTGCGTTCACCGCTACCCACAAGCTCGAAGCGGGGCAGCGCGGCATCCGCCACCATCTGGGGTTGCTGTTCCAGCAGACCCTCGTAGACGCCGCCGAGCTCCTCCGCGTCCATCTCGCGGTAGTTGACACGTCGGGTGACACGGCCGATGCGCACCCAGGAGAGCCGGCGGACGGCCTCGGCCAGGGCATCGTTTCGGAGATGGCAGCCGTCCAGGTTCGGGCATGACTCTTCGTCGAAGAGCCCTCCGCCCAGCGCCGGGACGCTCATCCCATCTTTCTCGCCCGAGAGCAGGCCGAAGGTGATACGCAGCGTCCTCCACAGGTCGTCGTGGCGATCATCCGTCAGGTACTTGCGGGCGAGGTCGCGGAGCCGCGAGGCGGAGTAGTTCTCCATGTAGCGGCGCCTGTCTGTTGCGTCGGCGTCCGATGGGAAGAGCAGGCTCCGCTCTTCCGCGACGAACAGAAAGATCAGCCGGTAGATGAGCCGCAGCAGTTCCTGGTAGTAGTCCTGGACCGACATGTCGCCGGACCTGAGGCGCTGACGAAGTGCATCGTTCGCCGGGTGCGCCAGAAAGCCGTTCCCCAGGGCCTTGATCGCCTCCTCGACGCCGTGCCGGAGCTCTCCCAGCGCCCTCGCCCCCTGGGACTCGGCCCTGGCCCTCCACAATTCCAGCCACGACTGGCCGGCCTCCTCGGTCTTCTGCGGAAGGCGAGAACGGTGGAGCACCAGGTAGAGCAGGACGAAGTCGGCATAGACGCCGCCCTCCATCATCGCCTGGAGGTCGAACTCTACGTACGCCTGGCGGGTGAGGGAGGCGGTGTCCAGCAGCAAGCGGAGCTGGAGGCCGTTGGAGACGATGCCGTAGGTGGCATCGGAGAGGTTGAGGTACTCCTGCATCAGGGCGTGAGGATTACCCCGACGCTGGCCCGAGCTGCTAGGGAGGGAACTGTCCAGCTTTTGGCGCAGGGTGAGGACGTGCAGCGGGACCGGCCCCGAGCGGTAGTAACGGGGGAAGCGGCGCTCGTCGATCACCTCGCCCGCGGCGTCGTACTGCAGCTCACGGTAGCCCAACTCCCGTAGCAGCGGCTGGAGCCACTGTGCCCGGGTCTGCGTGAGGCCGCTCTCGCCCTCCGGCAACTCTTCCGTGGCCGAGCGGAAGGCCGCCCAGTAGTTCTTCGCCCGCGCCCAGGCGCGAGAGGCGGCCTCGCCGACCCGGTCGCCCTGCTGGAGGCCGTACTTCTCGGGGTCGAAGCCGCCGAGGTCAGGGTCGGCCGCCGCTATCCTGTGCAGCAGGTCTGGAGGGAGGAGTCCTCCCTCGGTGCGGACGGTAGTGAACTCGGTATTCATGGAGTCCTCAGTTATCAGCTAACAGCCATTTTGGTTCGCGCTGGGTCGCCCTTTCAGGGCTTGTCCGATCCAATGTCCTTTACCCAGAGCGTTGCTCTGGGCTGACATGGTCCGCCCCTTCGGGGCTGGCGTGTGATTCTCCCTTCACCCTTCATCGCCGGTCGGGCATGAGAACGTAGAGGCCGAGAAGGTCGACCTCCTGGTGGGGCTGGACGCGGTAGCGAACCCCCTTGATCTGGGCGGCGGCGCGCACCCTTCGGTGGGCAGCAAGAAGCTCGTCCGCCCTCCCCCGCGCAAGCTCGGCAAGACGCAGCTCGAAGACGCTCCGGGCGTCCAGGACCTGCTGTATCCACAGTTGGGCCTGACCCGGAGGCAGGTTCGCACTGGGTACCGAGATCGCGAGCAGCTCAGCATCTTCCGAGGAAAGCCACACCGGGTCAGCCGGGTCTCCCTGGAAGGCGGTGAGGAGACACTCCTCGGCGAGCATCGGGTACGGTTCTCCGCCGCGTGTCTCCTCGATCAGAAAGCGGGCGCGGAGCAGCAGTAGGATGGTGCGCATGGCGACATCCCGCGTGCGCATCGCCCCACAGCGCTTCGCCCGGGAGGTCTCCGGCTCCGTGAGAGCGGTGTCAACGATCAGCCCCGCCAGCGCCTCGACAAGGGGGTGGGTGCGAGGTATGTAGATTGCCCCCTGCGGCGTGGGGAGCTCGAAGGTGACTAGCGACGGCCCGTTCCGGGGAGCGAGGTCCGCACGCGAGAGCGCGGCCGCGGGCAGGTGAGCAAGGTCTATCCGGAGTCCCTTGCCTTCCTGGGACAACGGCACGCCGAGGTCGGCGCAGGCCTGGAGGATGAAACGCCGAACGTCTGAGGACGAGCCGACTGCTCGGGTGGCCGCCTCCAACTCAGCCGCCACCTCTTCCTGCCTTATGCCGTGCTGGGCGAAGATCGCGCGGTTTCGTTTGTCGCGGTTGGCCGCCTCGTCCCAGGCCCGGTTCACCATCTCCTCCTCGTCGTCGAAGAAGAGGGAGAGTTGCTCGGGGGGGACGTCGGAGCGCTGCATCAGCGCCTCGAACAGCGCCTCCAGCACCGCGTTGGTGTCCACCGGCACCGGCACGCTTACGCCGAGCGTCTTCCGGATCGTCTCGGCCTTGCGAAGCAGCACCTTCAGCACCACCCCGTCCACCGGGTTGTCCTGCCCGAACAGGAGGACGGTGCGGACCCTGGGGCTGGGCTGACCGTACCTGTCGACCCGGCCCTCCCGCTGCTCGTGGCGCGTGGGGTTCCAGGACATATCGTAGTGGAGCACAGCGTCGAAGTGCTCCTGCAGATTTACCCCCTCGGACAGGCAGTCGGTGGCGACCAGCACCCTCTTCGGCTCGGAGGAGAGCGATTGGACTCGATCAGCCCTGTCTTCGGCGGGCAACTCGCCAGTCACCACCCTGACTGCCACCCCTTGGAGCCGCTTCCCGAGTTCCTCGCCGACGTAGTGAGCCGTCGCGATGTAGCGGCAGAAAACGATGGGGTTGAAGCCGTCCGCCACAAGCTCCTTGACCAGCCGAGCCGCGGTCTCCAGCTTGGGGTCGTTCCTGCCGATCAACTCCTGCGCCTGGCGCGCAAGGGCAAGCAGCCTTCGCCTCTCCGAGGAAGGGGCCGCGTCGTCGCCTTCCTCCAGATCGACACCGGGGGTGGAGTCGTCCTGCTCAGCCTCGTCCCTCGCAACCAGGTCGAAGACCGAGTCCTGGCCCAGGCGGTCTGCCTCGGCGATGTCCTGGGTCTCGGGCTGGGCTGCGCGTGTGCGGAGCGCCGCGGCAGCCGCGGCGGGGCTGGAGCCGACGCAGCGCAGGAGGGCCAGCGCGGCCCACCACCGAACCCGCTGGTGGAATCTGGACATGCCTGTGGAGGCTTCCACCAGGTCTCGCGTGTAGGAACGCGTGGCCTCCAGGAGCCGCTTGTACTCCGGACTCAGGCGGTAGGGCTGCTCCCTGGACTCTCGCGCTGGGAAAACCGTGGAAGCCTTCAGGTAGGTCTCGATATCCGCCCTGCGGCGCTGGACGAAGTGTTGTGCCAGGCGCTCTCGTGCCTGGGTTCCGGAGCCGAACTCCAGCTGGGCCACCTTCTCTTGAAGCTCCGGCACCAGCAGGCCCACGAGGGAGGCGAACGCCTCCTCGTCGCCGGAGTGCGGCGTGGCGGTGACCAGCAGCAGATGGCGAGACGGATCGGCGGCGAGATCGTCGAGCAGATGGTGGCGCTGCTGCTGGGCAACACCTCCGGATCGCCCCTGCGCGGCCGAGTGGGCTTCGTCCACTATGACGAACTCCGGGCAGGTCTGCAGGAAACGAGCACGTCTCCGGTCGCTCTTGATGAAGTCGATGGACACAACCGTGACGGGGTACTCCTCGAAGAGGGAGCGGTTCAGAGGAAGGTCTCGCTCCAGAGCCGTGACCGTGCCCGGGCGCACCTCCACGGCGGGCAGATGGAACTTCAGCTCGAGCTCCTTCCGCCACTGCTCGCACAGGTGAGGCGGGCAGAGGACGCATAAGCGGCTAATCTCGCCGCGGTCCAGCAGCTCCCTGGCGATCATGGCGGCCTCGATGGTCTTGCCGATCCCGACGTCGTCGGCTATCAGCAGCCGCACTGGGTCGAGGCGGAGAGCCATGAGGAGCGGCACGAGCTGGTAGGGACGGGGCTCCACGGCGACCCGGGCCAGGGAGCGCAGAGGGCCCGCGCCCGAGCGGAAGCCAAGACGGACGGCGTCACGTAACAGGGTCGCCGCGGCCGTGTTGCCCGCGTAGCGAGGGTCGGGCGGCGGGAGACTGGCCGACTCCACGGCATCGCCCTCGAGGGGCAGGTAGAGGCCGCAGGCATCCTCGTCGGTACCGCCGAGCGGCCGGAGCCGCAGCATCTGCGGGTCATCCGATGGCAGGACCACCCACTCGCGTCCCCTGGCGCGGACCATGGAGCCTATGGAAAACTCGGGAGCGGCGACGGTCATTATCTAAACCCCCAACTCCTCTATAGGAAGCAGGTTGCTTTCGGAGCGCTAAGCAGATGGTTGGGCCTTTCGCCACAACCGCAGATTCGCCTCGAAGTCCGCTCCGACCTCTCCCCGATCGATCATCCGCTGGAAGACTCTGTACGGATCGCTCCTGGCGCCCTCTTTTCGGAGGGTCGTCTCGTCGTTCAGGTACAGGACGATGATTACCCTCAGCCTGCTGGAGAACACCCAGAACAGCCGGTAACGGGGAGGAAGCCCATGTTTCTTGGCGCGACGGAACTTGCTCAGGCTGCCTTCGAGCTTGAACTCCGGAGCGTCAGGGTCGGCTGGGATGGTGCTCGTCAGCAGTCGCCGTACCGACGCGAACAGCTTCAAGGTAGGGTGCTGGACGTAGTCCTCTTCGGCGAGCCTACCCCGTAGCTCCACCACCCGGCGACGAATCTCGGCGTAGCGTCGCTCCACCTCTGGCAGAGCAAGGACCAGCCAGCCGTTGATGAGCGCGGGACTCCTGGAGCCGAACTCGAACGACATAAGCTACTCAGTCCGAACGTTACGTACCAGCTCTTCATCTTCGGCCGTCATCTCCGCGACGTTCACCAACTCTTCGGGACGTAGGAGAGCCTTCTTCATCATGAAATCGAGGAACAGGGCGAATTCCGGCTCATCCTCGATACTCTGCTCCCGCTTCACAGGCAGCACCAGAATGCCCCCCTCGCGCTCCACGAGGTCCACCTCGTTCTCGACCCCGAGTCGCTGGAGCCACGGCTTGGGCAGAACCACTGCCTCCGAGCCCCCAGACCTCTTCAGCCTCCGCCTGATCCGCTCTCCTTCGGTCTCGCGCTCTGACTTCGCAGACTCTGCCATGTCTCGGACCCTCCATGCTCGATGCTGCGACAAGCATATCAGATGGAGCTACTTATAGCTATATGCGCCGTGCGCGCCCAGGCATGGCCGGCTCGTTGGGTGTGGTCACATCTTTAGCACGCCGAACAGCCACACATGCTTCTCCGCCGCGGTTGGCCAGCTCTCCGGTCCCTGGACGCGCACGACGGTCCACCCCGCGTTAGCAAGGGCGGCGTTTGCTGCTGCATCTCGTGCCTGGCGCTCTGGAAACCGGTGCGGCTCACCGTCGACATAGACGCAGGTCATCTCGCCTTCGTACAGGAAGTCCGGGCGGACGGCCATCCCTTCGATGTGGGCCTGGGCGACGTCCGGGAGGCGAAGTCCCCGGGAGTTCAGCCAGTTCACGAAATCCCGCTCCAGGTCCGACTCGCAGCGGCGGAGCAGCACCTCGAGCTGAGACTCTCGCCCGGTTCCCCCAGCGCCCACCTCGGCCATGGAGCGCGACAGCTCGAGCAGCAGTTCCGGCAGCAGCTTGCGGTCGAGCATTTGGTAATGCCTCTGGTTGCTGTAGGAGAGAAGGCAGTCGTAGCAGGCAGCCTCGCACTCCTCCGTCGCCCGCTCGGCCTTGCCACGGTCGCTGCCATCATCGGGATCGAAATGGCAGACGGCAAGAGCCTCACGCGCTACCGCCGCAAGGGCACCCGGCTCCTCGGCGAGCCGGACGAGCACTCCCGCCCCGCCCTCGGCGGCCTCGTAGAAGAGCAGGGACCGGGGGGTTTGCGCATCCGGCAGCGGCTCGCAGGCCAGTTCCGAATCCTCCAGCTGGTACCGGGCTTCGATGCCGCGCTTCAACGCGTACATCAGACTCAGCATGGTCTCCACGTCCTCGCTCTGCTCAAGCTTGAACAACAGGGCGTTTCTGTGGTCCTCCACGAAGGGGATGACCCTCTGTTTTGGCGAGGCGGGGCTCGCCAGCGGGTCTGGCTCCTCGATAGCCGCGTCCGGCTCCTCGTCCATCTTGCTCCAGATGCCACGCTCCATATCCAGCATGAAGCCGTAGAGGTTCTTCTCCTTTCGGCGGTTCCATCCCAGATTGACTCGCCACAGCGTGGTGGATGGTCCGTAAGCGGCCTTCGCCACCGGCTCACCGTCCAGGAGATAGCTGACCTCCCGGACCGAGGGGGAGCCGTCGTCTTTGGTGGCGAAGCGAAAGATGGTCCGCACCTCGTAGCCCATCCGGAGCCGCTCCTCCTCGTCGCAGCTGATCCGGTCCACCCGGTAGGTGGAGACGCTCTCCAGCTTGAGGAGGCTGTCGAACCGCTGCGCCGTCGAGGCGTTGAGGGGCGTGCCACAGCGGTCGCAAGTGTCGGCGTTCAACTGCTCGGCGAAGTGCCCGTACCCGCAGAGCCGGCAGAACTGAGCCGAACGTGTCCTGCCTCCCGCTTCCTCCCGAGGAAGAACCACCCTGCTGACCCTGTACCGGTTCCCCTCGTGGTAGACGATGGAGCGGGGGCCAAACTCCGAGATGGCGACGAAGCGGGCGCGGCTGATGTAGTCCTCCTCGCCCTTCTTCCTACGCGTGCCGGGGATGTAGGCCGTCACCGGAAGGCGCGGGAAGTTGTAGCCGGGCAGAAAGCCTTCGGTCGCGAAGTAGCGGTAGCTGTAGAAGTCGGAGTAAACATCCTGTCTTCCACGGGTGAGAAGCTCGATCTGCGTCTCCGCCTCTTCCCTGAGCCGCTGGGCGGTCTTGCGGTCCTCCTGCGTCCGCAGTGGATCGGCGACGATGTCGTGCTGCAGCTGCTGCTGGAGCTTCGCCGTGCGGTAGAGGTGCCGCCACCGATCCGCGGCCCTGTCCAGGGCCTTCGGGGCGTTATGAACCGTCTTCTCGAGCCAGTCCGACGTGTACCAGGGGGCACTCGTAGGGGCGATGTCCCCGGACATCGCCCCGAGGATACTCAGGCAGCGCTTCAATGCGGATGCCTGGAACCTGCTCTGGTCGATGTAGTGCCGTACGTCGGCCTTGATCGCCAGGTCGGAATCGGAGAGATCGAGCAGGTCGCTCACAGCGGAGAAGAGCGGCTGGCCGGTCTCCGCCAGCCAGACTGCGTGGACGTGAGCCTGGATCAGCTCCTCGTTGGCGAGATCGAGCCTTGGGGGAACCACGGCGCCCGCGACCATCATGCCTGGGCGCCTGAAGTAGTACTGGTCGTGCGGACTCGTGGACGTGCAGTAGGTGAGGACCAGCGCGGGCTGACCGCTCCTACCCGCCCGCCCGCTCCTCTGGGCGTAGTTGGCGGGGGTCGGCGGCACGTTCCGCATGTTGACGGCGTTGAGGTCCTGGATGTCGACTCCCAACTCCATCGTTGGGGAGCAGTAGAGAACGGGCAGCTTCGCCTCTCCGAAACTGTGCTCCCGGGCCTGGCGTTCCGCGGCCGGAACCTGGGCTGTATGTTCCCGGGCCTCGAGCTGCCGAAGGTTAGACGCGGCGACGTGGTATAGCTGGGCGAAGAACTGATTGACGGCGACCTCGCCCTCGGGCCTTCCCGAAACGCGTGTGGGATCGTGCTCGACCGTGCCATCACCAAGCTGCCAGCGGATTTTCCCCGCGTCGAGCTGGTAAGCTCCCTTGACTCCCTCTGCCTGAACCAGGTGTCCCCCTAACACCAGCATCTTCACCAGGTCCGCGACGAGTGCGTCCAGCTCGTTGGCGGGCACCTGCTGGCCACGCAAGGCGGTCGCGGGCCAGTTGCTGCCCCGCCTCAGGAACCGCCCCAGGAGTGAGCGCGTAGTGATGGTAATGTCGTCTTTCCTGGACTGCCTGTCGCCGCCCAACTGGAGGACATTGGCCTCCCGCATCTTGTCGGCTTCCTCGAAGCGCCACGGGGCCTTCAGGTACTGGTAGCTCCTCTGACGAATGCGCTCCTGGTACTCCGGCTCCAGGTACTGGACCTTGATCGCGAGGCCACGTCGGAGGTGGTTGAGGAGGGCCCGGCATACGAACTGCCGATCGGAGGGGCTGGCCTGGGCGAGGACGGGATGGAGGTCCGCCCAGTACTTGTCGGCCGCACACAGCTCCGGCAGGTCGTCGTAGCTGATGTGGAGGAGCCCCACTTGCTCCAGATTGGGGGACGTCACCCGCCAGCCGCGGCGGAGGTCGTGGTAAACGAGGTAGCCCGCGACCTCCCTGAGCGCCTCGTCCTGGGAGCGACGGGAGAACTCGGCGGCGGGGTCCGAGGCGTACTCCTCGCGGTCGAGGCCCATCGCCTTGACTACCTTCTGGGCGATCTCATCGTGGGACAGGCCATCCGCGCCAGCCTGGGCAACGGCCGAGAGGATGGCAGAGCGCAGGAGCGTCACCTGGACGAAGTCGTTAAAGTGGCCCGCCTGGAGCGAGGCGTCCTGGCGGTTATCGGTGAAGCTGAGGAGCTTTCTCGCCCGGTCCGGCAGGCTGTTATCCTCCCTCAGGGCTCGGACGATTGCCATCGAGATGATGGTGGTGGCGGTGCTACGACCCTCGGAGGAAAGTCCGGCCAGTCGGGTGAAGTCTTTCTCCCTGCCGGAGGTGTAGTTGATGCCGCAGCCGAAGCAGAAGCGGAAGGGATCGGGCATAAACCAAGCCTTGCTCCCGCCCTCTTCCATGTCGCCAAGCACACGGCCGTCGGGAGCCACTCTCACCGGTCGGGGAACATTGTGGCGAGCCGAAGAGCGGACGACGAGCTCGCCCCTCCGGATTTCAGTCCAATCCTCCGGCAGGACCGAGGGGTCCTCCAGGGGGTTGGGCATCTTGTCGTCGGCGATCACGAGGTAGCCGCCTTCGACACCATCGCCACCAGGTTCCTCGTCGAGTTTCCTCGGTTCGAGCTGTCGCTCGCCCACCAGGGAAACAACCAGATGATCCTGCCCGCAAACCCGACAGAAAGCCATAGGGTAGAGCCGCCGCGAACGGTCGCCAGGAACGAACTGTTGTCCCTCGAAGCTGAGATAGCGCTCCTCTGGTGGCTCTGGAGTGCCGTAAACCGTGTCTCCCCGGCTGACGAACTGGTGGAGCCGGAAGGCGAAGAGCGGGAAACCGGTCTCGGGATGCCGGGCATGGTAACCGGCCATAAGGAGCGAGCGCAGCTGCTCCTCGCATCGCCGCCTGTGGACTCCGGTGATTCCGCTCAACTCCTGGGCAGCATCGCCGAGGGTGCGCGGCGAACGACGCTCTAAGCGCCCTTGCTCGTCTTCCTTCAGCCCGAAGGCCGTCTCGCTCCAGACCGCCAGCGGGTTGCGGGCCAACTCTTTATAGGGCAGACCGCTAAAGGGTGCCGAAATCTGCAGGGCGAGCGAGAGGTCATCTGGGGAAGCAGCCCCGCCTACGGTTGCCCGCTGGAGGCTCTCTCCTATGACGTTTTCCGTGGGGACTTCGGTGCCGAACAGGCGGGAAGCTACCTGAGCTATCTCCGCCTGGTGCTGCTCGCGAGTGCCGCTCGCCGCGAGAGTCGCGCTGGTACCCACACACCGCATGGTCGGCGCGCCACAGCGATCCCGGACCCGCCGGACCAGCATGGCAACGTCGGCGCCCTGGCGCCCACGGTAGGTGTGAAGCTCGTCCAGAACCAGGAACTCCAGGCCCTGGGCGGCGCCCACGATATCAAGTTCCTCACGGCGGGTGAGGATCAGTTCCAGCATGACAAAGTTCGTCAGGAGAATATCGGGCGGGTTGGTCTTGATCCGATCCCGGGTTTTCTGATCCTCCTGGCCCGTGTACTTCGCGAAGGTCACCGGGCCCTTCAGGTTGGGATGGCCCCACTGCAGGAAGCGCCGCAGGGCCTCCTCCTGGCTGTTGC
This sequence comes from Chloroflexota bacterium, assembly GCA_021788565.1. Next base: position 4,805 of record JAJYKO010000025.1, on the reverse strand, counting down.
ACAGAGCGTTCATGGGGTATATGACGATGGCCTTGATCCCCTTGCCCGAGCCGTTGCGAAGGACGCGGTCCACGATGGGGACGAAGTAGGCGAGGCTCTTGCCGGAGCCGGTGCCGGTGGTCAGGACATAGCTCTTACCCGTTGCGGCGGCAGCGAGGGCCTGCTCCTGATGGTGATGAAGGCGGATGGGTTTGCCGAAGTCGGTCTCGTTCTCGCGCCTTCGGAATACGGTGTCGCACTCAGAATGGAGAACCTTCTCGGCAACCAGCTCGTGGACCCAGCGGCCTGGTTGAAAGGCAGGGTTGAGCTGCACGAGCGGCTCCGGCCAGAGGTAGCCCTCGTCGAAGTACTCCTCCACCTTCCGGCGGACGACTGGCTCCTTGATGGCGACGAAGCCGCGAATGTACTCGCGGTACTCCCGAATGAGCCTGTCTCTAAGAGTAAATACGTCCATCGCCTGCTCCCGGTGTTCCCAGGGACTGGGTAGTCGCGCGTTGTCAGGTTACGAGGCGAGGATCGAGCCGAATTATGGAAGGTTCCTGATGGAGCCGGACCGGATGGCAACCGAGAACCGCGTAGGGCCCAGTGCTTGTATGCACTTGCGGCCGCCAGTATAGCACTAAGATGAAGGTCGAGTGGGTGCGTTGTCCACATGAGTTCAGACGCGAAGTGAGATAGCAGAGATGGCCGCCCTCCCGCCACTAATCAAGCCTGATTTTGTTGCCGATAATTAATGCTAGATGAGAGGTGCTCCCAGACACTCATCACCATTCAAGGGTGGATGCGCGGCAGAGTGCCCTGCATGCGGTGCCAGTGACGCGGACTCACCCAACTTGAGAAAACTTCTGTTACGGAGGTGACGAGGGCACTTGTATATGCCGTGTTAACCGTAGTACGCTGCGGCTACGTTGATCTACCTGGTTGTCTCTTCGGTTTCTCGCGCCGTATACGGCGCCAGAGGAGAGGGACCGGGGTTGTCAGGGAAGCACTCCCCGCCAGCCCATCCTGTACCCGATATCCGCCAGACCGCTCACAACAATTCCTGCGAAATCATCGGCACGCTTTTGCCCCCGTCCGGGCAAACCACGTGTTGTGGGGCCGCGGAAGTTGCTGGAACAAGTGGGTATGGACGTATCAACGGGTCAGCCTCCAGGCGGGCGGACAAATTTCCCGGCCGTGAGCCGGTATTGGGGAGGAGCAAGACATGTCTAGCTACGCGTTGACGATGATGTCTGGAGACATCAACACCCGGTCGAAGAGCGACCGCCGACTTTACTTTCTAAAGGATGCCATCCTTCTCCCGCTGATCACCATCGGCATTTGGGGCATCGTAGTCCTGTATAGGCTGATTTCGAGGCGCGACGAGCACCTTCGCCGAGAGAACGCGATGAACCTGAACCTCCTGCAGGCTGTCAAAGAGAGGGTACAGGCCAAAGGTATTGACCCTCACTCCCTCCCGGAGGTCGCGGCGCTCGAGTCGGCCGTACGCCAGAAGGCCGAGCAAGAGGGTGCCAAAGGGGCAGCGCTCTGGCTGATCTTGAGCCTAGTGACTGGCATCGCGGGGCTCTACGTCTGGTATTTCCTGACCGTAGACTTCTATTGGCACGAACAGCGTCAGGTGGATGTTGTGAACAAGGCCAACCAGGTGCTCCAGAGGGTGGGAGCGCCCACCTTCATTCAATATTCCCCGGTTCTGCCGGAGCGCCACTACTGGCTGAACTTGCTGGCGAGCGTCATGACTATCGGTATCTGGGGCATCTTCTGGTACTACCGGATACTCTCCGATCCCAATCGCCACTTCGAGAACCAGTGGGCATTCGAGGACCGTCTACCTTCTGCTATCGCATCCGCATGAGGACTGGCGCTGGGTGGATATGGACGGGTATCCACCCTCCACCAATCGATCTTGCGACCAACCCTTTTGTTCAGCACTCCGCGCAGGAGGTGTGATCGAGGGGAAGCTACTTATCGAAAGAGGCATTGGGCTTACCGACTATGGAACGTACCTGAGACTCTGAGCAGCGGCGCTCACGATTCGAGCACGTTTCTAGGTGCACACGCTTGGGTTAGATTTAGCGGCCCTCATGGAGAAGCACTATGTCGTTTGAGTCTTCGACGGTCACGACCGTAAATGACGTCGGCCTGATTTCATTCCTCCGCACTGCAAGAAGCCGAGTGTTCTTCATGTCGCCCGGTGTCTCGTTAGACGTCGGCAAGGCGATCGGCGAAATATGGGCGTCCTTGGGTCTCCACGCAGTTAGCGTGGTGGTTGACGCTGATCCCGAGGTGTACCGATTGGGCTACGGCACCATTGAAGGCCTTGAGTACCTGCAACAGGCCGCTGAGCAGTCACACGCGGTTCTTTGCCATCAGCCAGGCGTGAGAATCGGACTCGTCATCGCAGACGAAGCGGTGCTGGTGTTCGCACCGATCCCTGAACTGATCGAGGCGGGGACGAAGCAAGAGATCCACCCAAACGCCATCCAGATAGGATCTCTTCCTGATGATATGGCCAAGAGCACGGGGCTATGTGAGCATGGACTTGCGGAACGAACCGTCGGCATGGATGCCATTTCGCCTTCCACGGTTCGCGACCTAGCTGCTGATCTTCAGCGGAATCCTCCAGTTCCTTTCGATGTCGCCCGGAAGGTACGTGTGTTCAACTCACGTATCGAGTTCGTCGAGTTCGGACTCAAGAATTGCATGATATCGCGGAAAACTGTTCCCATTCCCAGCGATCTCATGGGCCTTGCTCGTGACCAGAGAGCCAGGGACCTGCTCCGGAGTTCCTTCCGCTTAATCGGTGACAGCAACAAGGAACTCTCCGGAGAAAGAGTACGGAAGCTCAAGGACTACATTGCCAGTCGTTTCTTGGTGATTCTGCCAGGATACGGGACAGCGATACTTCGGGAGAACAAAGGCGACTTTGACCTTGCCGTTAAGACGCTTCGGCGCTTCGTGGTGCGATTCCGTAAGCAGGTTGAGGAAAACCTCCAGAAGGAAATCGACACCAACTTGTCGGCCTTGGTTAGGGCTTTGGCGCCTGCTGTGGCGACTAGCCCGCCCGACCGGTGGGTAAGGTACGTGGGGAAGAGCCCGGACTCAAGAGCCGTGGAGCAAATGCTCCGACGGGAATTAGCTGACATCTTCAATACCGTTAGAAACGGACTTGTGAACCACATGGAGGTGTCGCTAGTTTACAAAGGGGTGACTTATGAACTGCTCAATGATCCCGAGTTCGTAAGAGTCGCCAGGAAGGCTTTCCGGGGGTTGCCAGAGCTCTATGAGGAGTTTGACGCGGCGAAAGAAGCAGAGAAGCGACAGCTCTCGTTAGATCTCGGTGCCCAAGGAAGAACTCACTGCTAGAACATCTGGCCGGATGGCGCCAGCCGTTTTCCGAGGAGGAGTGTATTGAAAACGAGCGAAAGTCTCGCCAATGGTGGCAGATGCCCCAGGTGCGGCGGCGAGATGACAGACGATCCGCAAGGCAAGGGCTTTGTCCGACACAGGTAACCCAGTCCACATCTGGGACGAGTACGGGAACAGGGTTCAATGTGAGTATGGCCGAGGCGAACGGGACGCGGAGTCGGCCGGGACACGCCAAGGTTTCTGGCGGACGCCCGCGATCAATCGAACTGCCGACACTGCGTCGACGTCGATCGTTGACCAAGCGGTTGTAATCGAGTCGGCCAGCGGCCAGACGATTACTTCGGTGGAGCACTGGTTTCGTCTAGCGCCGCCAGAGGGCGGAGCAGTACAGTGGCAAGACTGGCGGAGTGCCAAGGAGCTGGCACAAGCATGGTTCCGATCAGGCAGAGCACAGGTTCCGGATGAGGTTCGAGCAGTGCTCGCAGATCACATCTGGACAAACGGCATGGCGGTCGGCCGGGCGATAGCCGAAATGCCTTTGCGGTTTGATGGCTTTGCGGGTAACCCACGCAAGAGTGACCTCGTAATATTTGGGCAAGTCGAGGGCAAGGGCGTGGTCGTGGCTGCTGAGGCGAAAGCTGACGAAGCGTTCGGGCCGTTGATCGGAGAGTACCGAGAACAGAATCTCGGGACTGGCTCCCGAATTCCTGATCGGATCGACCAACTCGCCAGGGCGATCTTTGGACGCAGTCGCGTTGACGCCGACATCGCTAGTTTGCGATACCAACTGGTTCATGCACTGGCGGGCGTTCTTGCTGAAGCTGGGCGACGTGGGCTGTCGAGATCCGTGCTCTTGATCCACGAGTTTCGTTCGAGGCATCTGAACAACGTAAAGGTAAAGCAGAACGCCAATGACCTGGATCACTTCGCTCAGGTGGTGACGGAAGGTCGAGCGGAGATCGTTCCATCGGGCAGACTGATCGGCCCGTTTCGCGTTCCCGGCGGAGGCATGATACCTACGAACAGCTACTTCCTTATAGGGAAGGTCGTGACATACTTGGTCTCGCCGGGAGTCGTCCGGTCGGAGCCAGAGCTTCCTTACTAAGCAGATCGACATTGCAGCACCGTAGAAAGCGGGTCTAGGGCGCTGAACGCGAGCGATCATGGTGTTCAGGCCCGCCAGGCGTGGACATGCCAGAGGGCATGTCCACGGGAGTGTTCCCACAAATCTACGAATTACCTATGTAGGAGTGCTTACGCCGCTTTGCGAACATTGAAGACGTCAATCTCTTCTGCCACCGGCGACTCAAGAGCCTCATCCTGACCTTCCGTCTCGCCTCCCGCCAGCGCGTTCTGCCGGAGAGCGCTCACGAAAGAAGCCACTGCACCTGCCACCAACAGGACAGCCGCGATGGTCAAAAGCATCGCGATCCGCA
>JAJYKO010000855.1 GCA_021788565.1 Chloroflexota bacterium | reverse complement strand
CAAGACCTACACGTTTAAGCTTCGCGATGGACTGAAGTATAGCGATGGCAAGCCGCTCAAGGCCGGTGACATCGTCTACTCCACCAAGCGAATGCTCGACCCCGCACTGGCCGCCGAGTATGCCTCCTTCTATTACGACATCGTTGGGGCCGAGGCATACAACACGTCCAAGGAGAAGGATCCCGCCAAGCTGAAAGCCCTTGCGGACGCAGTGGGCGTCTCCGCCCCTGATGACACAACTGTAGTCTTCAAATTGAATCAGTCTAGGGCGAGCTTCCTGCAGCTAGCCGCCTTATGGCCAATCTACCCGTTGAGGGAAGACGTGGTGAAGAACGGCAGCACAGCCGAGAAGCCAGACGGTTGGGCGAATGACCCGAAGAACATTATCGGCAACGGGCCCTTCAAGGTGACCGAGTGGGTACATCAGGACCACATGACGTTGGTTCCCAACGATCAGTACTACGGCCCTAAACCCAAACTGACCAAAATCACTCTGCCGATGACGACGGATGTCCAGGCCAATTACGCTGCCTACCTGAATGGCGAGCGCGACATCGCGCTTCCGCCAGCTGCCCTCTACACTCAGGTTCAGAACGATCCTAACCTCAAGGGCCAGGTGGTCAAGTACCCGATCCTTGGCACTTTTGCCGCGCAGTTCAACAACAAGAAGCCGCCTTTCGACAACGTCAAGGTAAGGCAGGCTTTCGCCACGGCAATCGATCGCCAAGCGTTCGTCGACAAAATCCGGCAGGGAGTTGGCAAGCCTGCGTACTCATGGATCCCGCCCGGAATGCCCGGCTATGATGCGAACATAGGGCTGCAGTACAAGCTGGACCCTGCCAAGGCGAAGCAACTCCTGGCTGATGCGGGCTTCCCCAACGGACAGGGGCTACCCAAGATATCGTTCCAGTTCGCCAACGCCGGCAACAACCCGGTCTACGCGCAGTTCCTCCAGGAGCAGTGGAAGACCAATTTGGGTGTCGATGTCACCCTGGAGCCTATGGAACCCAAGGCCTATAGCCAGTTGGTCAATCGCAAGGAGTTCATGATAGGCTGGACAGGCTGGCTGGCCGACTATCCAGACCCGGACGACTGGCTGCCCGAGTTGTTTGGTACTGGCGCTGGAAACAACAAGACCCAGTACAGCAACCCTCAGGTCGATCAGATGATGAAGCAGGCTGCCGCGGAGACGGATACAGCCAAGCGCTTGCAGATGTGGGACCAGGTTCAGAAGGCGATCGTGGACGACGCACCGATGGCCTTCGTCTTCCATCAGGAGAATCTAGCTTTGGTCAAGCCCTGGGTGAAGGATTACTACTTCAACGGCATGGATTCCCCCGGCTTGCCAGGGTTCCGAGCCTTCCAGCAGCTTTGGATCGCCAAACACTAGAGCAGTCCTGGTGATCCGCTGTTATACTAGCGTTAAGCGGGGCCACCCTCCTGTGGCCCCGCTTAACATGAACCGTAATCTCGCTCACGGCCGGTGTATCACCAAATTCGAAGGCCGCCGGCATTAGGTAGGCTACCATGCAGCGATACGTGATTCGGCGTTTGCTGTGGATGATCCCTGTCCTCATTTTCATTTCCCTCATCACGTTTCTGCTCATGCATTCAGTGCCAGGTGGGCCGTGGGACCGAGACAAACAGCTGGCACCAGCAGTCATCGAGAATCTCAACCGGCGCTACGGCCTGGACAAGCCCCTTTGGGAGCAGTACGTCAGCTATCTCGGTAGTGCCGTTCACGGAGACCTCGGGGTATCCTTCATTTACCAGGACCGCAGTGTCACAGACGTCATTCGAGAAGGCCTACCTGTGACAGCTACCCTTGCGACGCTGGCTATGCTTGTAGCTGTGCTCTTCGGCATTCCGCTAGGCATCGTCGCCGCGCTGCGCCAGAATAGCTGGGTGGACTACACATGCCTGTTCCTCGCGACAATCGGCGCCAGTGTTCCCAACTTCGTTCTCGGAATCTTGTTGATGATCGCTCTTTCCGTAGGACTTCATTTGCTACCTACCAGCGGGTGGGGCGAGTGGCAGAAAGCGATCATGCCTGCCCTGGCGTTGGGGGTGTACCCGGCGGCGGTCATAGCCCGAATCACACGAGCCAGCATGATAGAGGCGATTCGCCAGGACTACGTCCGCACTGCCCGGGCTAAGGGATTGGTGGAGATCGTGATCCTGAGCCGCCACATACTTAAGAACGCGCTGATACCGGTGGTGACAGTGCTCGGCCCCGTGGCAGCCAGCCTGATCGCTGGCTCGTTCATCATTGAGAGTGTATTCGCCATCCCAGGGATCGGGAAGTTTTATATACAGGGGATATTTGCCCGCGACTACGGTCTCATGATGGGTGCTACCCTGTTTTACGCGGTGGTGATTGCCTTTGCTAACCTAGTGGTCGATTTACTTTACGCGTTCATCGACCCACGCATACGGTATCAGTAGGGGAATTATCTCGTGACGTCACTCGCTCGTACTGTCGACCTCGCGGCACCTCCGCGCCGCCAGGCAAGCCTCTGGGGAGATGCGTGGCGGAGGCTCATCCGCAACAAGATGGCAGTCCTGGGTGCGGTTATCGTCGTGCTGCTACTGCTTGTCGCGCTCTTCGCCGGGCAGCTTGCACCGTACGATCCCACTGCTCAGGACATGATGTCCACTTTCGCACCCCCTGGGCCCGCTCACCCGTTCGGGGCCGACCAACTCGGAAGAGATCAACTTTCCAGACTGATCTATGGAGCTCGGGTCGCCGTAACGGTTGGCATTTTCACGCAGTTCGTTATCCTGGCCATCGGCCTGCCAATCGGCTCTGTCGCGGCTCTCATGGGCGGCAAGGTAGACAACCTGCTGATGCGCTTTACCGACATCATATATGCCTTTCCAGACCTGCTACTCATAATTCTTCTCTCCACAGCCCTTCGCGGCAACCCACTCAAAGCGGTCTGGGGTGGGCTGCTCATAATGTTCTTTGCCATCGGCGTCGCGAACTGGGTGGGCATCGCCAGGCTGATACGAGGGCAGCTACTCTCTCTCAAAGAGAGGGAGTTCGTCGAGGCGGCCCGTGCTCTGGGTGCCGGTAATGCTCACATCATCGTCAAGCACCTTCTCCCGAACGCCCTCGGTCCAATTATCGTCCAGGTGACCTTCGGGATCCCCTTCGCCATCTTCACCGAAGCAACGCTTAGCTTCCTGGGGCTGGGCATAACTCCGCCCAACCCCAGTTGGGGATCCATGATCCAAGACGGGTACCAGGCTATCTTCGCTTATCCCTATCTGGTACTGGGGCCTGCTCTTTGCATCGCCATCACGCTGCTGGCCTTCACATTCCTGGGCGACGGTTTGCGCGACGCCCTTGACCCTCGGACAAAGTGATGTCAGTCATAGTGGACTGCCACACGCACGTTTTTCCGCCGGAGGTCAAACGGCGCAGAGAGATCTACTGCATGATGG
>JAJYKO010000854.1 GCA_021788565.1 Chloroflexota bacterium | reverse complement strand
GGGGGTAGAAGATGCTCTGGCCCGTGGGCGCGGGGTGTGGACGATCATGGTGAGATCGAGGGTGGCCTTGCCGGTGCCAGGCATTACCAACGTCAGCAGTGCACCTTCACCGAGGACGCCGTCACCCTGGATGGCGCTCAGGTTGGGGATGCCGGTCTGCGTCACAGCCTCGTGCTCCGCATTTGATCTCTCAATACCACTGGAAAGAGAACCCAGCAGCCGTCGCTGGACTGTTGGCGGACTCGACACCATTTCTGGCTCTCGGTAGCCTTGTGAGAACATTGTCACCGCTCGAAGTGCAAAAGTCAACGCATCTTGAGGCCGGCAGGCCGCCGCTGGAACAAAAGGCTAGGCAGCCTGCTCGGCGTGATTGGGCTCCATGGAGAGCGTCTTCCCGTTGGGCACTCTCTCGACAGTGAGGCGGGTACGCTCCAGGCGGGAGAAGTCCGCCGGGTCGACGATAAGAAGGGTTCGCCCCATGAAACTCATGACCTGGTCGACCGGTCGGGGGGATGCCAGCGTTAGGTGCGCGCCACCCCGTCCGATGTTTAACCTCAGGCCAACTCGCGTGGTGCCCTGCCGGAGCTCCGGCCGGCCTTTCGTGGCCTCTTCCAAGCGACCGAGGATCAATTCCATTGCGTCATCCGAGATTTCGAACAAGGGTTACCTCCAAATTCCTGGGTGGACCAGCCAGAGGCATCTGCATGAATGGCCAGCCTGCTCAGTGGATACAGCCGTGATCATGAACGGCCATACGTGATTTCTGATTCATGTAATCGCATACGCCGTACCACCAAGGTGTTGCTGTCAATCGCGACCTCATTTGACTCGCTCTTCGACGCAATCATTAATGTATCCTTTCGCCACGAACTCTTGGTTCATGGCCTGCCTGGCCACACGCTCGGCACCAGTCCCGCCGAAAGGGGATACGGCCCGTCGTTGGGCCGTATCCCGCGGTCCTGCTCCTGGCGACTCTGCCTATGGCACGACCACCTTGGGTGGCTCCACCACTGGGGCGTGACCGTTCCGCTTGTCCGCCCCCGACATCAGCGCCGTGAGCATGTCGATGGGCACAGGGAAGATGATGGTGGAGTTCTTCTCCACCGCGATCTCCGTCAGCGTCTGCAGGTAGCGTAGCTGCAGGGCCGTGGACGACCGGTTCAGCATGTCCGCCGCATCGGCAAGACGCGCCGAGGCGTCAAACTCCCCCTGGGCATGGATGACCTTCGCTCGCTTCTCGCGCTCTGCCTCGGCCTGCTTGGCCATCGCCCGCTGCATGGTCTGCGGCAACTCTACGTCTTTCACTTCCACTACGCTGACCTTCACGCCCCAGGGCTCGGTCTGCTCGTCGATGATCTTCTGGAGGCGCTGGTTTATCTGGTCGCGTTGAGCCAGCAGCGTGTCCAGGTCGGATTGACCCAGCACTGCTCTAAGGGTGGTCTGGGCTATCTGGGAGGTTGCCCGAACGTAGTCCAGCACCTTTACCACCGCCATGTTCGGATCTATCACCTTGAAGTAGAGGACCGCGTTTACCTTGACGGTAACGTTGTCGCGGGTGATAACCTCCTGAGGGTCCACCACCAGGGTGATCACCCGGAGGTCGATCTTCATCATCCGGTCGATGCCCGGGATGATGAAGAACAGGCCGGGCCCCTTGGCCCCTATGAGGCGTCCGAGACGGAAGATGACCCCTCTTTCGTACTCCTGCACCACCTTGACGGCGGAGGTAAACAGGATGAAGGCAAGAATTACCAGGATTATCACACTCACGCTCATGGAGGATAGGATTTCCATCAGAGATCCCCTTTCGTGCACTGTTCGACGGCCGACTGGATATGTGGACCCCAGACGGTCGTCTGTCCATCATCACTGCCAGGCCTGCCACCAGGGCCGGTCCGGCGCCACAGCGCGGAAGGTGGCAATCGCGATCACTGCGCCGACTACCGCAACGGCGACGCTGCTGAGGTTGACCCCGGTGGCGTCGATCCCCAGCAGCATCGATCCCAGCCAGCCGCCGACGACTCCACCGAGGATCCCGGCGGGAATGTCGCCAACGAGGCCGTAGGCTCCCGATCCCATGAGCAGGCTAGCGCCCCATACGGCGACTAGCCCAAGGACGATCCAACCGAGTACGGTCATAGCAGCCCCCCCCCGTTTTTTGATGCGCTGTGCGTAGCCTCGATGCCTTGTCTACGCCGCGCCGCGCCAAGCGACAGAAGCGGCAAGAATCCACGAGAGAACCTTTCATCAGTAGTTCGCTGACAGCAGCGTACGCGTAACCCCGGCCCCTCGTCGTCTATCAAAGGTTTATTCGGGGATTAGATTGTGGAGTCGTTGCGGCTTTCAGGCTGCTCGGTCGTCAGGAGCAGAATTGGGATCTTCGCCAGAGGGCGCGACAGCCTCGGACGCCTTGACCAGGTTAACGACCGCGGCCTGGACAGCGGCGGCGATAGGGATCGCCAGCAGTGCGCCAACGAGCCCGCCGAGGGCGGCTCCAACCAGCAGTGCCAGCACTACCGTCAGCGGCGTGAGCCCGACGGCCTTTTCCATGATCCGTGGGACGAGCACGTTCGACTCGACCAAGTGGAGCACGACGGTGTAGCCGGCCAGCAGGAGCGCCAGGTGCGGCGACAGGGCCAGCGCGATCAAGATCGCCGGTATCGTGCCGAGGTACGGACCGACCATGGGAATCGCCTCCGCCAGTCCCGCGAACACCGCCAGAAGCAGCGCAAATGGCAAGCCAAGGACCGCGTAGCCGATGCCCTGCGCGACCCCGATGATCAGCATGAGCAGGAGCTGGCCACGCACCCAGGCACCCAGCTTCGTTTCGACATCCTCCCAGATGCTCAGGACTCTCGTGCGATGCTCCTTACGCACCGAGTGGAGAACGAGTCGCCGGAGGATCAGCCTCTCGGAAAGCCAGAAGTAGGCTATCACGAAGACTGTGAAGATGGCGAAGATCGTTTCAAAAACAGTCAGCGTGACGAATGCCAGCTGCGACAGCGCGCCCGTGGTGAACACCGAGGAGAGCAGCGGCCCAATCTGCTCGGGTCGCAGGCTGTCAACCGTCGACGTCGCGACGTCGCGAAGCGGCCCTGCCGGTAAACCCGCTGCCAGGTCGCCGAGGCGGCGGGAGAGGTTTGGAAGGTCCGAGGTCAGCGAAGATGCCTGCTGGCCTATCGCCTGGCTGGCGACAAACCCGAAGGCGACGAGCAGGGCCACGATCACCAGATAGATGCCCAGCACACTCGGCCCCCGGGCGACGCCGCTCCTGCGGAGCCGGGCTACGAGCGGCTCGATCCCCGTCGCCAGCAAGATCGCGAGGACCAACAGCAATAGCACGTGGCCGATCAGGTTGACGAAGGAGAACGCCTGAATGGTCAGGACGACGACCGCCGTCGCCAGCGCAACGTTCACGAGATCGAAGCGTAGTCGTTCAGTCATAAGTACCT
>JAJYKO010000853.1 GCA_021788565.1 Chloroflexota bacterium | reverse complement strand
GCCGATTACCGCGTCCGCCACGGCAACCGCATCCGCGATGTTGCGGGGGTTGGAGCTGAGTGTAGTGAGGCTGCCGTGAAGCACCTCCGCCAGGTAGCGCAGGCGCGGCAGATCCAGATCTATGAGCACCACGTGGGCCCCCATCCCGAGGGCGATCTGAGCGGCATTGGTGCCGACGGTTCCAGCGCCAATGATGACCACATCCGAAGGCCGCACGCCCGGCACGCCGCCCAACAGCTTGCCTCGGCCGCCGTGGGGCTCCTCGAGGTAGTGGGCCGCCACCTGGACGGCCATCCGGCCGGCAACCTCGCTCATCGGGATCAGTAGCGGCAGCGAGCGGTCTGGCATCTCCACGGTCTCGTAGCCGATGCCTGTGACCTGTTGGTCCAACATTACCCTGGTCAGCTCGGGGGCGGCGGCCAGGTGCAGGTAGGTGAAGAGGACGAGCCCTTTTCTAAGCAACGGATACTCTGATGGCAGCGGCTCCTTTACCTTCATAACCATATCAGCCTGCCGGTAAGCATCCTCGTGGCTCGCAACCAGCGTGGCCCCGGCCCGGGCGTACTCCTCGTCCAGAAAGCCACTTCCCACGCCAGCTCCAGTCTCCACCAATACTTTGTTCCCGCTGCGGATCAGCAACTCCACCCCGCCGGGTGTGGCCGCGACGCGGTACTCGTTATCCTTGATCTCCTTGGGTACCCCGACGATCATCCTCGATCCTCCAGATGCGGGTCGGGCGGCAGCATCCATCACCGCCGGTTCCGACAGCAATTCTCGGGTATCTCCATGCCCGCGATTCTATTCTTGTAGAACCTTGCGGACAAGACCTTCAGATAGTCGAGCGGTTCATGACCAGCGCGAGTGGGATGGTCGCAAGAAGTATGACAGCCATGGCAGCGAATGTGATTCCGATGCCGGCGGCATCGGCCAGGAGGCCATAGAGAATCGGGGCGGCTGTGCCCACCCCCAGAGTGAGCGTGTAGAAGAGGCCGTAGCCACGAGCGCGGCGCTCAACGTGTACCGTCTCGGCCACGGCCGAGTAGATGGCGGAGGAAGTGCCATTGAGCACGAAACCAAAGACCACCAGGACAGGGATCAACAGCAGGGGATCTACGGGCACTACCGCCAGGATAGCCAGGGCGGTGATTCCCTCCGTGATGACAATCACTCCGACGTTCCCAAAACGATCAGCCAAAAGGCCGCACCCGAGTTTGCCGGCAGCACCGCAGGTAAAAATCAGGGTCAGGAGGAGGCTCACCTTCTCGGTGTTGAGACCCTTGCCGGTCATCAGGAACGGCAGGAATGTCAGGGCGGCGGAGCGGGTTGCGTCGTCGATGACCCCGATAGCGGAGATCAGGGCAAAGTTGAACGGTTTCTGGATCCCCCAGCCAGACACCACTTTCCCATCCCCGCTGACAGTTGGCGATGCTTTGGCCATAGGGGCCAGCCTTCTGACCGAGAGGGCGTAGCCCACGGAGGCTACGACGCCGAGGGCACCCAGGGCAAGTACTGCCCCCCGCCAACCATAGATCAGCGCTACCGCGCCTGCCAGGGCTGGAAGCACCATTTTCCCCAGATCTCCGGAGAAGTTGAGTATGCTGATGGCCCTCCCGCGACCGCTCTTTTCGTACAGCTTCGACACCATGGCGGAGCCGATGGGATGCTGCGCGTTGCCCCCGAGGGAGCCAACGGCCGTGATGGCCATCAGGGACCAGAAACCGGCCGCTGCTGCCATGGCGGCGAAGCCCGCAGAGAGCCACATCATCCCACCACCCAGCAGAGCAGTCTCCGCGATGTGGTCCACCAGATAGCCGGCCGGGAGTTGGAAGAAACTGGAACCACCCCTGAGCACAGCTCTCAGGGAGCCGACGGCGGTGTAGCTGAGATGCAGGTCCAAGGCGATCAAGGGGAGAAGGGGGTAGAATGCCGCGGCTAGGCCATCTGTAACCAGGTGGGTCGCGCTGCACGCCAGTAGCACCAGCCTGTCAGAGCGCTCATCGGCGGAGGCGGGGTTATCCGGAGAATCGGTCGTTCCTCCGACGGGCACCAGACTCCTCCTGGCGTCACGGTATACGCGAGTGGCGACGACATAATAGCACGGGACGCGACCCCCTCGGCACGACCTTTGCTTGACGTCTTGTCAGCGAATGTCAGCGGCATGGTTCAGGGCTTTGACAGATGCGGAATTAGGGCGGTAGACTGCCGCTATGGGCGACCGTTCCGCCCAGCAAGAGGGTTGTGTATCATGGCTGAAGGGATCGTGGCCAGAGGCGGGAAGACCGTCATACGCTGGTTCCAGCGGGAGGACGTCGACAAGCGCCAGGCTTGGCCCCCACATGCCGACCCCCTCTACAGCCACAACGATCCGCGCCCGATGTCGAATCGGGAGCGGGACTTCTGGTTTCTAGAGCGCAGGTCCAGCGGCACCTACAAGATGTTCGCCATCGACGATTTTCATGGCAATCTTGTCGGGTGGCTGACCCTGCGCAATATCAATCTTCAGTTGAGCACCAGTGTCCTGGGGATAGCCCTGAATCCTGACTGGATGGATATGGGGTACGGCACCGACTCCCTCGTGGCCTTTCTGGGTTACTACTTCGGCGATATGGGTTTCCGGGAAATGAGGCTGGACGTCGCGGCCTTTAACGGCCGCGCGATGCGATCCTACGAAAAGTGCGGGTTTCGGTACATCGGCCAGCACTGGACTGAGCACCCCAGTTCCCTCTTCCCACCGATCTTCAAGGACTCTCAGTACAAGGACGTTTCCCGCTACTTTCGGCGCAGTCTGCTAGGTATCGAGGTCCTCTACTACGATATGGCAATCGATCGAGCTACCTTCGTGCGACATAAGACCGTCGTAGAAGCCGCCGAGCAGGAGGAACCTAACGGCGAGGACGTCCGCGCTCGCCGCACCGCCCACCGGTAATTCTCCCCACGTTGGCTCGTTCTGACAACCCGACGGGGAGACAGGGGGAGTGGGAGAAAGGGAGAAGGACCAGGGTAGGACAGGCAGGATGAAGATCTCCCCGTCGCTCTGACCCCCACTCACCCCGTCACTGCGTCTCCCACTGTCCCCGTCCGATCAAAGGGGTGCTGGTGTTGCTCGACCATCGCGAGCAGCTCCGCCACCGCCGACTTTGCCCTGGCAGCGTCTTCGGGTGAGTAGACGGTTTTGGCCTTTTCCTGAAACTCCTCCTCGTCCAGTACGAGCGATCGCCCGTCCGGATATACGAAGACGTCCAGCACCATATCCACGAACGAGATCTCGTTGTCAGCGAAATCTGCTGGCTTGCAGATGTTACAGTACCATCCCTTCATAAGCCCGTCCGCACCGAACACCTGGAAGATGTTGAACCAGCGGCCGGCGTAGTAAAACTCGTGGTACAGGTCAGTGTTCTGCAGTTTCATGTAACCCAGGTCGCGCGGCGGCCCGTTGAAGACGGCATCGATCA
>JAJYKO010000024.1 GCA_021788565.1 Chloroflexota bacterium | reverse complement strand
GGTGAGGGGGACACTGGTGAGCCCCCCGAATCAGGCGACCATCAACGCGTCGATCTCCGGTACGACCACCAGCAATCAGGGAAGCCCCAACGCGGGCGGGGCGAGCGCCTGGCCGGTAGTCGTGAACGGCTCCGCAGCAGTAACCGAGGCCGACGGGGCCAGCGCGACCGTGGGCGCCCAGGCGGATGCCGCGGTAATCACCGATGCGGCCGGGACTATCTCCGGTAAACTCCGCGGCCTGGTGAAGCTCCTGGCGGGTGTGATCAACACCACTTACGGCTGGCTGGTGAACCTGCCGGCACCCTGCAGCTGGAACCTGTACGGGACCTCGACCGCCAACACGGCCCAGACCGTTACCCAGGCAGCCGCGGGAGCGAGCCTGCGCAACTACCTCTCGGGCCTCACGGTCTCCTGGAGCGGGGCGGCCCCGGCTGCCGGCACCAAGGTGGAGGTACAGGACGGGGCCACGGCGATATGGGGATCCTACGTGGGGCAGGCAGGGGGCACCCAGGGGGTAATCGACTTCGAGTTCACGCTGCCCCTCAAGGGTAGCGTCAACACGGCCCTGAACATCGTGGTAGACGCGGGCGGGGCGAGCTGCACGACCAAGGTTTCGGCCCAGGGTACCGTCGGGCCGTAGGAAGAAGGGGGTCGCATAAGGATGGATCGGGACACTATAGCCCTCTCCGCGGTGGCCGCGGCCGAGAGCGCGCACGCGTATTCCTCGTTCCTTCCCTCGACGTTCACGGTGAAGGCGTTCACTCTGGACTCGAATTCGGGGGACGTGGCCAAGAAGGTCGCCCAGCTTCGCAGCGGCTACCTTCCGGCTACCATATTCAGCATCGCGCTGGGAACAGGTCTAAGCCTCGTGGCGCGCTCCTGGGCGCCCGTCGCTTTCTCCGCGGTTGCGGCCGCGGGGATGGTCACGCTCTACGAGCGCAACCTGCCCGCGGAGATGCGTCTAAACCCCATCCAGGCGCTGCTGGCAGGCGAGAAGCCCCAGCCGGCTCCGGCCGCTCTGCAGGTCGGGGCGCCAGGTCCTTCGTCGGTCGGCATCTAGCGATAGGAGCGAGTGAGCTATGAGCATTCTCTCCAACAGGGCGAACAATGCCGAGGGGCTGCTCGGCCGGGTATATGCCGGGGATTACGGTCTCCAGGCCAACGGCAACTCGGATGACCTCGGGGCCATCAGGAAGAGCATCAACGTGGCCCTCGCCCTTGGGGCCGGCGTGGTGGAGCTCGCCCCGGGCACCGTTCCGGTGTCCGGATCCATCCCCATTCCTAGCAACCTCGAGCTGGTGATTCCCACGGGCTGCACCCTGAAGCTGATGGACGGAGCCAACGCCGACGTCATCACTAACGCCGACACCGTCAATGGGAACACGGGGATCCGGATAACCGGCGGCGGCACCATCGACGGGAACAGGGCGAACCAGAGGACGGGGGGCAACGGGATCCGCCTGGTGAACTGCCCCGACGCAATCATCGCGGTCGCCGTCCAGAACTGCTACGACGACGGGGTGCTGCTGACCGACTGCGATCGGCCGGTCCTAACGGGGGCTCGGTCGGCCTCCAACGGAGCCCACGGAGCCCACATTGAGGGCTGCAGCTTCGCCACGGGGACGCTCATCGCGCTGAACAACGGCCAGCGGGTTGCAGGGAGCGGTCTCGCCCTGGACGAAGACGCCAACTCCGTCGGTACCACCGACACCAGCCTCACCCTCATCGGCACCGACGATCAGGTCGCCAAGACCCAGGAGTTCGGCTTCATCGAGATCGCGGGCACGAGCTGCGACCGGAACTTCGTGATGGGCTCCTGCGTGGGCAACGTGGTCGGCACGGCCAGCCTGATCGGGGCGAGCTCGATCCTGATCGGCGGCGTGGTCGCGGTCATCGACGGCGGGGCTGCCGCATCCGGTCAGGTGGACGGCGGGTGGGCCTCGTCCACTGCTTCGGCGACCACTGATGGTGGGGCGGCCTCGGCCAGTCCCCTGAACGCGATCGACGGCGGCCCAGCCGCCCAGTAGGAGGAGGAAGTCATGAGCACGACCATCAAACTGCGGCGCGACACGGCCGCGAACTGGACCTCCGTCAACCCTACCCTGGCTCAGGGAGAGGTAGGCGTCGAGACCGACACGGGGCAGATCAAGATCGGCGACGGGGCCACGGCCTGGGCAAGTCTGAGCTACGGGCCCCAGCTGAATGCGGTGACCATCTCCGGTCTGCTCACCCTGGCTGGCGGCCAGATCGCTTTTCCCGCCACGCAAGTCCCGTCCAGCGACCCCAATACGTTGGACGACTACGAGGAGGGAACCTGGACTCCCACGGACGGCAGCGGGGCAGGCCTCACACTCACAACGTCGGAGTCGGCCTACATCAAGGTAGGCCAGCTGGTGGTGATCCAGGGCTACATCACCTACCCGACGACAGCGGATGGGAGCAATGCCGTCATAGGAGGGTTGCCCTTCGTCTCGCCATACAACGCGAACGGCGGCTGCGCAGTATGGACCACCTACGGTGCGTTGACCGTGTCCACGGAAGCGACGTTCCAGCATCTCCTCCTTTGGACGCCCACGGGTGCCCATATCACGAACGCGGACATGTCCGGCAAGAACCTATCTTTGATGGCCTTCTATCGCACCTCGGCATGATTGGGAGAGATACGGTAATGGCACTAGCGATGATCCGATCTATTGACAAAATTGAAGTGTTGGACCAGGGGCAAATTCAGGTGCGCGAGGGGAGGCTGATCACGGATGGTCCAGAGGTGGTGGCGCGGGCTTATCACCGTCATTGCCTGGTGCCTGGACAGGATATATCGGCTGAGGATCCACGCGTGATCGCGATCGCCGGGGCGGTGTGGACGCCAGGCGTGATTGCGGCCTTCAAGGCTCAACAGGCAACGCTGGTTTAGCTGATGATTCCCCCCAGCGCCATTGCCGATGCCAGGGCGGCTCAGGCCCAGACGGGGGCGAGCGACACCGCCGCGGCCCTGGCCCTGGCCGTAGCGGGGCCGGAGACGGGCCATTAAGGCCCAAGAACGGAGAGCGAGCGATTGAGCCACCAGGACTTCGTGAGCAGCCTTTTGCCGGTTGCCCAGCAGTACGAGCAACAGACGGGAATACCGGCAGCTGCCTTCATTGCCATCGCGGCCAGCGAGAGCAACTGGGGGGCCGCCGGTGGGAACGAGCTCTTCGGCATCAAGGGCAGCGGGCTCATCGCGTCTACGTGGGAACAGGTCAGCGGCCAGTCCGTGCCAACGGTCGCCAGCTTCCAAACCTATTCCAGCCCGGAGGCGGCTTTCGAGAGCTTCGTTTCGCTTGTCAGCGGTGGACGCTACCAGTCCGCCTGGACCGCATTCCAAAACTCTGGCGACTGGCGCCAGTTCCTGCGCGATATTAACGCCGCAGGATACGCGACCGACCCCAGCTGGGCGGTCAAGATCATCAGCCTCGCCGAGAACACCATCCAGCCCATGATCGGCGGGTCGCTCGGGGCGGCGCCGCTGGCGGGTGGGTCCGGTAGCGGCAGCGGCATCAACGGGGGGACGGGGTTCCCCAGCAAGGGAGCCGTGGCCCTGGGGATCGGGCTACTGGCCATCATCTGGCTGATCGGCGATTAGGGGGGACCGAGATGTCGAATGAATTCGGCGATCCGAACAGGCAATATGGCATCCCGGGCATCGATAACCAGGTGCCGGGCTCGGCCGCGCAGGCAGCCGGCATCTCCGCCTACCAGTCCAGCAAGAAGAGCGGGGGCAGCGATAGCCAGGCGACCCAGGCGGCGGTGAACGCGGCGGCCCAGTCCATCCAGACCAATCCCGCGAACATCCCCGCCGGGGGACCGACCGCCGCCCAACAGCTCACCGTGGCCGAGTCGAAGGCGGGAACCTACGAGCCCACCTCGGCAGGGGTCTCGCCTAGCTTGATACAGGCGGCCTGGATCGAGGGTCTCCTGGGCAACAAGCCCCAGGGAAGCCAGGGACAGAGCGTGCAGCAGCCGGCCGCCCCGGCGGCGGGGAACATCACAGTCAACGTGAGCCCCTCCAGCCCGACCGTCGCCTCCGACGGACAATCGCTCTCGAGCCAGAGCGCGGCGATCCAGTCGCAGTTCGAGGCGGCCTACGGTGCCCTCGCGTCCCAGGTATGGGCCGCGCAGCACAACGACGCCATCGGGATGCCCAGCAGCAGTGGCGGTGGAACCACCACAGTGAACGTCTCTAACCCCAGCCAGGGCACATCCACGGGGGGCCCGGGTGCGGCGACAGCCGTACCGGCATCGCTGGACGCGAGCCTCGCCGGCATCAGCGGTTGGGTGCAGGCCAATCCCGTCCAGGCACTTGTCGGTGGCGGGCTGCTCATGTGGCTCTTCGGCGGGAAGAGGAGGTAGGAGATGCAGATCGTGGTGTCTCCATCGGACATAGTTACAGGGGCGGGGACTCCGGCCGGCGAGCCCGGCAGCGTCCCCGTCAGCTGGCAGGACTATTACGCCAGCTCCACATCGGCCGCACCGCTGAGCAACTGGTCGCCACTGAGTCCACCAGTCGATCTCGGCCTAATGGTAGGCGCAGCGTTAATTCTGCTCGCCGTTGTGGTCCCGAGAAGGAGGTAGATCCAATGATGGACGCATCGGGGATACCCCTCGCCAGCGGCCAGATAACGGACCTCGCGGGATTCTTCGACCTCAACGGCAAGCTCGCGGACCTGGTGGGCGCCCAGCACTTTAACGACTATGTTTCGGCCCAAATGGTCTCGCCCCACGGGTGGCCGAGCTCGGCCCCCGGTCTCATAGGGTGGAAGCTGTCGGGGAATATTCTCTCCAACAGCTGGCACCAGAGCGAAGCGGTAATAATCGGCCCACTGGGAGCGGCCGAAGTCGCCGCCGTGGCCTCTCAGTCCAACCCCATCTCCTGGACCATTTACCTGCAGCCGCCCGGCCCTGTGGATACGGCGCCGACCACAGGCAATCTCGCTCTCGATCTGGCGACGGGGGAGTTTAAGGGGACTGGCGACACCGCGAGCGCGGCCGGCAATGCGGTGGCGGACGCGGTGGCCCCGCAGCTGGCGAAGATACCGTGGGGACCTATCGCGATCGGAGCGGGGCTCCTCCTACTGATACTGAAGGAGTTGTGAGATGGCCAGTAGCATTGATCCCATGTTCGTAAAGCTCGGAGTGATTGGATTTGTGGCCTATACGGGCTACGGCCTCGCTCTCCGGGGCTCGCTTGGAACCCAGGCCGAGAACTGGGCATATCAGCTCAGGAGCGCCTGGGGTGGCACCCCCTCGCGCCTCATCAGCGGTTCCGGCGGCACGCCTCAGGTACAGCCGGCGGGGAGCTCGTCGCCTGCTGCAAGCACCATCACGGCCAGCTCGCCGTCCAGGCGATACCTTCCCACGGGCCTGCACGACTTCGGAACGGGGATGGGAGCAAACGGCCTCCCCGTGGTCTACGACACCCAGCGGAAGACGATCATCCAGGATCCCGCCGCCGGAGGCACCAACGTCTACGGGCCGAACGACGTCTTCTTCGACGCCAGCGGCAACACGGTCAGCTTCGACCAGGCCGTGGAGATAGCCACCGGCAGATCGGCGTAGGGGAGGGGCAGGACCATGGCCAAACTCACCACGAAGCAGCGCGACAGAATGCGGGCCACGGGCTTCGCCTACCCCGAGAGGAAGCTCCTCCCCATCCAGGACGCCGGACACGTCAGGAGCGCCCTGGGTCGCTTCTCCCGCACCCAGTTCGAGGGCACCGCGGCGATGAAGCGTGCCGCAAAGAGAATCCTCTCGGCGGCCAAGAAGCACGGGATCTCCGTGGATCCAGACTCCCACGTGGCCAGGGCCGTGGGGGCCGGCATCAGCGGGCAGAGGGGGGCTGCGAAGCGCCGAAATCCCTCGTCGGGCTCGAGTGCCGAGCTGGCCAAGGCCAGGCGACTGGCGCAGGAGTTTCACGGTAGCGCTGCCGGGCAGGTAGTGGAGATCCCCGAAAGAGAGCGGATGTCACCCGGTCGCTTCGCGGTGGTTGTGGGAGAGCTCGACGATCTCACGTATCAGCCGAGACCCGGATCGAACCGGGCCGCGGCCCGCTATCGCCACGAGAGCGGGGACCGCGGCCCATTCCGGAGCAGGAGCCCCCACAAGCCGCTCCTGGTGGTCTCGCCAGATGGGAGCGAGCCACGGATCCTGATGGGGCGCAGTGGAATGAAGCTAACCAAGGATGGACTCATCGGCTGACCCCTAGGGATATTTCGCACGGAATACCGGCTGGAGAGAGTCAGATGGCAGTAATCCGGTACAGGCACACCCTCTATACCCCGGGCGACGACGTCAAGAGCACCCTGGACGGCCTGCCTCGGAGTGCCGGCAAGAGCATCGATTGTGAGATCTACGGGCTCACAGACGTAGTGCTGATCGGCGAGCTTATCGAGGCCGCAAAGCGTGGGGTGCACGTCCGGGTGAACAACGATCGCACCCAGTCGGCCGGCCCCGCGGACAAGGCCGCCCTCCGGATGCTCGTTGACGCGGGTCTACCTAGCATCGAGGTCAAGGTCACCGAGAGCGAGCGGGGAGCCATCGACCACCTGAAGCTGCTCATATTGGACGGAGAGGACGGTGCCATGGCCAACAGCTCCGCGGTGGCCTACGGGAGCTACAACTTCAGCTCAAACGCCGCCCTCCAGGACAATGTTTTCGTCCTAACTAATGATCCAGGAGAGGTAGCGCAGGCGATGCAGAAATTCGACCATGATTGGGCTCACAACATTCAAAAGCCGGAGTGGCAGATACAACCATCGGCGAGGATCGAGGCATGAAAGCTAAGCGTCATTGCAGCGTGTGTCACTTGCCAAATCACGACGCCCGAGCTCACCACAAGGGCATAGGGGCTACCAGGAAAGCCAGGCGCAACCCCGCTCCACGGGCGTTCAAGCGCTGGGTCAAGAAGGGCGAGCCGGGATTTAAGGGCAAGAAGCCGACGCGGCGAAACCTGGACGCTTATACCGATGCCGGCGGCGTGATCCATCCCATCCGTGGAACGGAAGGGTACTCGGACTGGTTTCTCACGGCAACTGGCCAGAAGCGCCAGGCGGCTGCCGACTCCTACCGGGACGAGGTTGACTATGCCGACGAATGGGAAGAGGACGCCGGCCGCTACTGGCGGGATCAGGTGCGAGACGCGGTGAAGAAGGTGAGCCGGTTCGGGATTGCCCCACACGAGAAGACCAGGGGCGGCTCAGCGCTCCGAACCGAGTACCGCCTGCAGGTGCCGCTCCATCTTCGGAACAATCGTGGGCTGCCGGCCGACGAGGTGGCCCATCTGATCAAGTACCAGTTCCCCGAGCTCGGCATCGAGACGGAGGACGATCTGCTGCAGGCGCTGGCAGCGTAGGAGGTTCCCATGGCGAAGCGAGGCAAGAAGTCATCGGCGCCAACCCTGCCCGGCCTGGGCGGCACACTCCAGTTCGGGGGAGTCCAGTTGAAGCCCATCGACACCGGCAAGGGCGGCTGGGGCGGCTTCATGCAGCCCAAGAAGGGCCAAAGCGGGCGCCAGCCGTCCTTCTGGGATAGAGACGAGACCAAGCACAACCCGAGAGCGAAAGGAGACACCACGATGGCAAAGCGCAAGGGTCTTCCACCCAGGCGTAAGGATGGGACCTTCCGCAAACGGCGAAGCGGCAAGCGAAAGAAGTAGGTTCATGAGCATCTTCGGCTGGCTGAGGGGCGGGGCTCCTGCTGCCCCTACCCCACCCAAGAAGAAGCGGAGGGCGCGCCTGCCCAGGGGCTGGGTGCGCTACGCCAAGACCGTCTATAAGCGCACGCCGGCAAGCAACGCGAGAGGGCGGCAAGCTCTCGAGAAACAGGGCTACAGGCTAGTGAAGTAGGAGGTAGTTACCATGTCCAGGTCGAACAACCTGCCTCCCCGGTGGGAGGCCATCGCGCGCAAGCACAGGGAGAAGGTCCCCGCCGGAGCCCCCTTCTCCGCCTTCCAGAAGGCAATGCGGGAGGCGTCCGACGAGTACCGCGGCCGGCCGGTGCGCAGCAACCCCGGGGGCGGCCTACTAAAGATCATCCTGATAGGCGGCGTCGCCTACTACCTGCTCAAGAGCGGGGCGCTCGGCAAGCTCACCACCTCAAAGACCATAACCAGTTAGGGGGACCGTCGTGATCGAGTCTCTTGGTGGACTGGGAGCGCTCCTTCGCCTGGCTCAGCAGGCGCCGACCGCCGCGCGAATAGCGAGGGCCGTGGACCTGGTGCGCCGCGGCCGGACAGATGAGAACGCCGGTGCCTTCGACGAGGCCCTTTCCTATCTCCGGCAGGACGGCCTGTACGACGGGCTCGACCTCGCGAGGCCCGGGGCAGGGGAGATCGGGAGACAGGTGACCCAGCAGGCGGTGGATGCTATCGGCCAGATCCGCGCAACCATCCGCGGCGACTGGGCAGAGTACCACGAGGTGGAGGGCACCGGGGCGCGCGTCCCGTGGGGAGGCTTCGTCCGGCGGCTTGAGCGCCAGCGATTTGGAGGTCATGTTCTTCTGGGGCAACCTGGTATGGGCAAGACACAGCTCGCCAAGCGCCTCGCCTACAGGTGGATGAAGCGGCTCGGCAGGCCTGTGGAGTTCTTTGGCGCCTATCCCGAGGATCTCCCTGATTGGGGTACGTCCATGGGGATGCGGACCCTGGTACACCGGATGGAGAAGCTGCAAGCCTACCTGGACGCCCACGAGGGGCGCGATCCCGACGAGGAGACGGAGAAGGACGAGCCGGCTCTCCGTCAGGAGCCGAGCCTCCCGCCGACGGAGCGGGTGATCGTGATCGACGAGTCCAGCATGAGTATGACCACCTCGGCGCACGACCCCAGGCGCAATGCCGTGATCAGGTCCCTGGCCAATTGCCGTCACGTCGATTGGACAGTCGCCGTGATAGCTCAGATGAGCGGCCTCATCGCCCTCCCACTGCTGGGGCAGACCACCGTCTGGGTGAAGAAGCCATCCGGTGCCGAGCTGGACACCGACAGGGATAACCCCATGGTCCGCCGGCTGTGGCAGCGAGCGATGGAGGCTTTCTCCAGGGTGAAGGAGAACCCCTACTGGTACCAGTATCCCGACGTCCGCGCCTGGTCATACGTGGAATCCCCGTCGGTGGGAGGCGAGCCGGGCTACCAGGGGCTCGTGCCGAACGGCATGGCGCCCGATTACGACGAAGAGACCCAGGAGGATGCCTGATGCCGAGGCGAGTACAGCTGTGGGACTGGCCAAAGCCCGAGCCGAGCGAGCTCCTGAGGCGGATCAAGCGGGCCATCCGCCCCTATCCCGGCGGAGTGCGAGTCATCGACGATCGCGCTGGCGATCGAGTGCGGGTGAGCCTGGAGACCGTTGTGCAGAAGCTCGCATTCGACGAGGACCGCGATCGATGGCGCTGGATCCCCGCCGTGGCGCCCACGATCCACTACGCGGCGGAGCGCTATCAGAAGCCGGCATCGCGGGGCGGGGCCAGGACCTATATCGCTAAGCTCCCGACCAGAGACGAGAGAGGCACGGAGAAAGACGGGGTTCCGTTCGTGGCATGGGTGGACAGGAAAGGGGACCTACTGGACTTCGCCTCGATGATCAAGGCCACCCACAGCCACCGATCCAAGGAGGGCGACGGTCTAGACTGGGTAAGAAAAAGGGCGGGAGAGTCGCTTGACCCCCGCCCCAATCCTTCCGAGCTGAGGTGGTCCCCGGAACCACGCCAGCGTAGTCGGGCTGCGAAACGCATCCGGGGTGCCGCGCCCGCTCTCATGGATAATCCTAGCGTCCCGCCCGAGAAGAAGTCAAGTAAGAGAGTGCTGTTGCTGATCGGGGGTCTTGCCCTGTTGGCATATCTCAGCCGGCGCAAGGTCGAGGCCGAATGAAAGCCAGGGCAGGAGGCGGGAGAGGGCGGGCCGCCGAAGCAAGACCCGCCCAAACCCTGGTGGGCCGACCTACAAGGGGATCCGGGACTCCGGCCAGCAAAGGTGGGACGCCAATCGCCTCCCGGGGGCAGCTCCCACGCTCATAAAGAATACTAGACCCGGCTCCCCATTACGGCAAGAGGAGGATCCGATGAGCAAGCGATTACCCAGGGACAGCAAGGGCAGGTTCCTCAGAAAAAGCCGGTCATCCTACACGAAGCGGACTCGGGTCCGCAGGAATCCCCGCAAGAAGCGGTAATCAGGAGATTGGGGCGATGGGCGGGGCGGATCAACCGGAGATCACCATAGCAGACGTGTACCAGGCGATGCTGAACCAGAGGGAGTGGTTCGATGAGCGAGCCAGCGGCCTGGAGGCATCGGTGCGCACGGACGTCGGCCGGCTCAGGGAGGAGCTGGTGGCGATCCGGCTCGCGGACGCGGCTCTGCCGTGCAAGCAGCACGGGGACGACATCGCCGACCTGAAGCGCACCCCGGCAAGGGCCACGGGTGGCCTCACTGTCACGCTCAGCGCCCCCAGCTGGGCCAGCCTCGCCAAGTGGACCATTGCGGCTCTCGCGGGCCTGGGTATCGCTGTGGCCACGGTCAGGGACCAGGTGGGGACGTTCCTCGCGATGCTGCAAGGCATCAAGGGGAGCTAGCCGACGATCAGCGGAAGCGCCCCTCGCCGTAAAGAACATTCCCGCGATGACGTGATTCTGCCGTATAATGGGAGCAGGAAGTCCGGAAAGGATCAGAAGCAGCGTGGCCACCGCCAGGAAGAAGCCAAGCACCCGCCGCAACCCGCCCGCCAGCACAAAGAAGAAGACCTCCTCCGCCCGCGGAGGCAGGGTCACCGAGAAGAACAAGCGCATGGCGAACATGCTGGGCCAAATGCTCGAAGGGCTCTCACGCCTGGGGATTGACGATGTCTTCGGCAGAACGAAGGGACACTGATGCCGGGACCGCAAGTTCCGGACACCTCCGTGCTGATCCCATTGCTCCGTGACAGGAAGAGGAGGAGCGAGTTCCTCTCCTACATGACCTCCCACCAGGTGCGCCTCTCGGCAGTGGTAGTAGCCGAGCTGCTGGCCGGCAGCCGATCGAACGAGGATACCGAACTCATCCAGACAACGGCGATGCACTTCAGAGAGGCGCAGCGGCTCCTAACGCCGACATTTGAGGATTGGCTGAGGGCTGGGGAGCAACTGCAGCGCTACTCGGAGCGGTACGGTAGAGCAGAGCCCCGCGCTCACATCGCCGATGCGTTGATAGTCGCCTCAGTCGCCCGGGTAAAGGGAACCGTGGTCACCCACAACGTGGTGCACATGACCAATTGGGCCTCCCTGATCATGGGCGCCCGTGTCCTGGACGCCGCAACGATCATCCCCCCGTCCTAGCGCTCCCCGGGGCACTGATCCCCATTGCATCTACCTCCTCCATGGAGTATGGTCCTCATGTCGCATAAACGCAATTATGGAGGATTGGCGCCCTTGAAACCGCTCAAGAACCCCGCAATTGAACTGGCAAAGCCCGCCGCCGGGGTCACCGTCAGAACTCCTAATGCTGTGTCCAGACAGAAACGCGACATTCCCAGGACAGCCAGGGATAAGGGGCTCCCACAGGCCCTGACTCACGAAGAGGTTCGCGGCCTCATCACGGCCGGTGCAACGACCAGGGACCGGCTTCTCATCGAAACGATGTACCGCACGGGAGCGAGAGCCACGGAGATAGCTCAGCTTCGCAGGTGTGACATCAAGGCCGAAGGCATCGAGCTCGTGAACCTGAAGCAGCGCCAGGCGCGCCGACGCCGCAAGCTCGTGTACGTCGATGACCCAGCACTCTGCGGTCGGCTGCTGCTGTGGTGCCAGCAGCAGGGAATCGGGGATGCCGGCTATGTATTCCCCAGCCGCAAAGGTGGCGCCCTTGGTCGGGATCAGGTCCGCAGGATCATTCACGGGGCCAGCGAACGGGCGGGGATATACCTCAGCAAGGGCGGCGAGCGTACCGCCGTGTGGAGCCACGTGCTCAGGCATTCCGCCGCCGTCCGGTGGCTCGAGGGCTCGGGCGGTGACATCGAGTTCACAGCTGAACAGATGGGGCATTCTCGCTTGGCCTCCATGGATGCCTACCGGGCCATCGCCGACGAGCGGCGCCGCGCGATAGCCCGGCAATGCCAGTTCTAGGTCCTCACCTGGCAAGGGAGTTCGGTATCAGCCGGGAGACGGTGTATCAGTACCTCAAGGCCGACTGATCGGCCAGCACGCTATCCGTCCTCGCTTCTCCCTCCAGATAACCCTCAGCGCAGCGCCGAGCTCCTCAGGGGAGGAGATCCGCCGCCCGCCCTGGTCCCCTCAGCCGCGGGCCGGCCACCTCGGCGAGGAAGGGCAGGGCGTCGGGCCAGCGCCTCGGGTTCCGGAGCGCGTCGCGAGTCGCCCTGGCCACGACGGCAACGAGTAGGTCCACCGCGAACTCCGGATCCACCCTATCGCCCTCACAGATGCTCATTGACATCGCCCATTCCCTCCGTCCTCGCACTCATCGTCGTCTGCGAATGCCCTGATGAACACCTCGGGTACGCCCGATCCCCTGACCACGCGGACGCGCGGGCTCAGCCGGTCCCTCGACATCACCGACTCCAGCCTCCGCTCGGCCACTATCGCCCTGTTCTTCCAGCTCTGGGCCTCGATCGACTCGTAGAACGCGAGGGCCAGGCACGCCAGAGCTAAGACGACCAGAATTAGGACGTCCAGGACGTAACTACCCGTTGGACCGCCTCCTGCAGTCACCTCAGTCTCCCTTCTCGTGCCAGGTCGAAGACTTGATACGCTCAGCCAACCCTCGCCTCCACTCTATCGCCGAAGATGTAGCGCCTGGCGCCGTAGGCCGGTGGGTGGGGATGGCGCAGCGTCTCCCCGTCGTAGACGGCCACCAGGTGGAAGTACTGCAGCCGGTCCATCTGGGCGGCCCAGGAGTCGCAGCGCTCCCCGCTCCAGCCGGCCGGATCCCCGCCGCTGACCAGGAAGTGAGCGTCCTCGACGAAGCGGCCGGCCGGCCGGTGCTCGAATAAGGCCAGGACCTTGCGATCGTTCCCCTCACCCCAGAGAAGGATCAGATAGCCGGCGTCCGTGCTCTCGTAGAGCCGAACCTCATTCGCCAAGGGCCACCTCCCTCTCGAGGCGCTCGATCGCTTGCATCATCTCAAGTCGGCGCAACTCGATCCGGCGAGGTTCGTTGATCAGGAGATCCCTTAGGTCCCGCTCGGTAAGCTCCAGAGCCGCGTCCACGGCTTCCTCCAGCGTGAGAAATGCTCCCCACGGAAGTCCGTTCGTTTGCTCAGGGAATGCGTGCTTCGGCATCACCATGCCTTCCCCGTCGTACACGACCCACCCGGGCCGTGCTGGCGAGTAAAAGGCCCAGCCGCGGCAAGGCTGATAGTCGCGGCCTACTGTCCACACCTCGATGGGGCCTTCTGGCCGGGGAGCCGTCTCGGTGCCCTCAATCCTCGTGCTTTTGTTCGTCATGCTCGCTTACCTCCTCGAGTACCTTCATCCTTAACTGGCCGCGGCCGTCGGCAGGGATAGACGGTGGCAGCGTGGCGAGAGTAAGCGCTTTCATACCCCCATCCTCTTCTGTTCCATGCCGGCCGCGGCGAGCTGCCGGGGCTGCGTGCCGCCCTTCAAGGTATCGTCAATCGGGATCTTCTTCCCGGCGCGAACGCCGTCCGTGTACCCGGGCCGCTCTGGGAGCTTGCCCGGCGTCAGGCCCATGCGCTTCGTCTTGGGATAGCGAGACTCCGCGTACTCGTCCAGGTCCTGGTCCCTCACCACTACCAGCGCTCGCGCCTCGGGAGAGGCCGCAAGCTGGTCCCGCTTCTGGTACAACCTGAGTGCGATGATCTCTGTGGCTCCGTGGCCGAAGTTGCTCTTGTAGGTAACTGTGCTCTCCCATCTGTCCTTGCAGACAGCGGCGCCGACCTCGGCGAGGCGGGAGATCTCCCTCTCGAGGTATCGATACAGGTGCTCTGCGACCTCCACATTGTGCTTTCGCCCCAGGATCTCGGCGTCGCGGGTCCCTAGCCAGAAGTAGGCCCTGCAGAAGCTGACGTCGGCGACGAAGCACAGCAGGCGGCGCCTCCAGTTCACGCCGGCGCCGAGTCCCAGCCGGATCTCCTGGAGCCCAAACTGTTTTCGGCCGCCGCGGCCCGCGCCTTCCACCTGAGCGAGGCTGACGTCATAGGCAAACATCAGTTCCTGGGCTTTCTCGGCTGCCAGAGATGCCTCGTGTGGGTTGCTAGACTTAGAGAGCGCCAGCAGCTTCACGATGCGGCCCATCACCGCATCCAGGTCGGGGTTCTCTCCGCTCACACCTCACCTCCCGCCGATCACGTGGAGCCGTTTGTGGTATGGCGGTGCTTGCACTGGGACCTTCGCGGTCCCCTCGTACCTTTCCACCCTCGAGTGGATCCGTGCCGAGAAGTCCCGCAACTCCGCGTCGCTGTCGTTGGTGGTGATCGCCATCGGCAGCTGATTCACGTAGCGATGGTCGAAGACCGTCTCCAGCTGCTCCTTCACCCAGGGGCTGTCCTGTTGGGCGCCAAGATCGTCCAGCAGCAGCACGTCCACCTCCAGGATCCGTCGGAAGCGCTGGTCGAAGTGCTCTGCCTCGGCCTCGTTCTCCCCCCACATGCTCGCCTGCTGCTGGGTCCTGAAGCCCTGCCTGAGCCACTGGAGGAGCTTCGGCACATAGGCGTAAAGGACAGGTACTCCCCTGGTCACGAGCTCGTTGCATATCGCCGCGAGGAGGTGGGTCTTGCCGGTGCCGTTGTCCCCGGGGATCCACAGCCACTTGCGTGAGGGTTCGGCGGCGAACTTCCTGGCCATCTCCAGGGCGGTGCTGTTCCTCGCGTACA
This sequence comes from Chloroflexota bacterium, assembly GCA_021788565.1. Next base: position 2,360 of record JAJYKO010000024.1, on the reverse strand, counting down.
GCTCGAAGTTCTCGAAGCGCTTCTCCCGTAGGGGACCCGCAAGCCCGCAGTCCCGACTCACTCGTGCCGTTCTCCTGGCAAGCCTGAGGTTGGCCCGGGCCTCGGCACAGGCTGGGCAGCGCTTCATGGTCTCGTACCTGTAGCCTTGAGGAGAGATCCTCGGCTCTCCGGGAACCCACCCCAGGCCGTCACAGGCATCGCACGGGACCGCGTCCTCATCCCGAGGAGGCGTCTCCCACGTTCCAGGCTGACCCCACGGAGGCGTTCCACCTCCCGTCATTCCCGCCAGGATCTCCCCCATGGACTCCATTGCCAGTACTACCCCTCTCTCGGCGCCAGTTCAGCGCCCGATTGTTGTCCAGCAGGTACTTGAAGCTCAGATGCTTCCGGTCGAACTTGTCCCCGTAGCTGCCGAGGTAATCCGCCCAGCAGGCCGCCAGCTGCGCCACTGTGAGACCAGCCTCCGTGAGAGCCGTCAGGGCCACCAGCTCCTTCGGTGAAATCGGCGGCGGATCCAGCCCCCTGGCCTCCAGCGCGGCGCGTAGCTGTTCCACCGTCCCTGAAGGCGGCGACGCTCCTTTCGTCGGCCCCTTTCCGTTGGCCTTGCGGTTCGTCTCCTTCGGCGCTTTGCCTGCCTGCTTGCCAGGGGATTCGGACGCGGCAGCGTCCGAAGGGGCTTCGGCGGTCCCCTCCCCCGTACCCCCTCCCCTAGATTCCCCTTGGATAGAATCTGATTCGGATTCGGTTACGGATTCGGTTACGGTTACGGATTCGGATTCGGCCCCGGTTACGGATTCGGCCCCGGTATAGCCGCAAATGTTGTCAGCCGACGGCACACGTTGACGGTTGCCAGCGGTTGACAGCGGAAGGGGGTATTTTGGGTCAGCGGCGCGCCGCCGCTGGTAGGGCCTGAAGTAGGGATCGGCGATCTTCAGATAGGGGACGCCCTCTACCTCATAGAGATGTATCAGCCCGTAGGACTCCATGATCTCCAACTGGCGGCGGATCTCCCCATCGGAGGGCTGAATGGGCTCGTAGCGGTAGCAGGCGGCGCGGATCTCCTCCGGGATCGCGTAGAAGCAGGCGTAGTCGTCCGGCTCGGTGTAAAGCCGGTAGAAGGTGCGCTCGATCTCGGCCGGAAGCCGAAGCTGCATCACCTTCCTGATCAGGTCCATGGCCAGGTTGCGGTTCGGCATCTCTATCGCCCCCCTCGTGGGAACTCGCCCAGGCTCTCCGGCGGAACCCCGTGGGCGATGAGCGCGCCGCGGATGCTCGCCACGGATCCCCCTGGCGTGGACGCGAAGGCCTCGATCCGCTCGGAGATCTCCACGGGGGCCAGCCGGTCCAGGTTGAGCAAGAGACTCCTCTTCGGCCCGCCCTGGGCGTCGAAGGAGTCCACGGTCACCTCCGCGCGCCTGGCTGGATCTACGAAGGGCACCTGCAGTAGCCGGAAGACGTCCTCTTCCTCGGCAGTGACCAGAGACTCCCCGTCCTTGTGCCACATGGCCCCGTCACGGACCGCCATCCAGTCGGGCAGCAGTCCCCCGTGGCGCCGTGGGGTCACGACCCGCTTGCTGTACCACCAGGGCCCCGTCCTCAGCAGGAGTGTTAGTCCCCACTGGGCGGGCGGGATTACCGAGAAGAGGTCCACCGGCAGCCCCCGGTAGACGGCTCGCTTGTAGCGCGGTCCCCAGGCCGGCCGGCCGCTACCGTCGCGCCCTGCGGAGATCTCGCCCTGGTCCACCAGGGTCGAGAGGAGATCCTCCAGGAGGTTCATGCGGTCGGTAACCTCGCCGAAGAGGTCCCTCACCGATCGCGCCGCCGGGACGGCCACGATCTCCAGGTCCTTCACCTCGGGTTTGCGTCTTCGGACACTTCCGGCCACCACGATCCGCTCGCAGGCTGGGGAGAGGAGCATCACCAACTCCTGGGCGATGGCCTCGGCCGCGGCCAGCGGATAACGGACCCTGGGAAGGGTAGTTACAGGCGCCTCCATTTGCGCACCCTCCATCAGTTGTCTTCGGGATCTGTCGGGCCGCTACGATGGCGGACCCATCGGGCCACATGCTCCTCCACCGGCCGGTGGCCTGCCCCCGGCCGATGCTCTCGCTCCCAGTCGGCCAGCGCCCACGCGGTTACCTCGGAGGGCCAGCGACCCACCAGGCTCGCGCCGCAGCTGCAGTGTCGCTCCTCGCTGTTATTCACGGGCCGTTGCCCCAGAGCAGGCAAGGGTAGGTGACATCAGGACCTCCTATACACACTCAAAGCTGAAAATGGGTGGGGGTTACCTGGGCCTCGTGACCGACGGGTGGACGCCCCTGGGAGGAAGGTCCACCACTACGTGACAGTTCTGGCACTCG
>JAJYKO010000852.1 GCA_021788565.1 Chloroflexota bacterium | reverse complement strand
AGCCGGCCCTCCAGCTTCGCAATACCCCTTACGTAGTGGGACTCAATGGTCGTGACCGCTGGAGATGGCGGCTCTATCGCTCCCTTGGCAACGCGCAGCACCTCAGACACCCCGTCCACCACCATCCCCAGTGTCTGCTGCCCCAAGTCGACCACCACAATCCGGCTCGGCCTGGATTTCTCGTCATCCCGGAGCCCGAAGCGCTTCTTGAGATCCACGACAGGGATGACCTTGCCCCGAAGATTGATCACTCCCTCGACGAACTCCGGTGCGCGCGGCAGTCTCGTGATGGAGGTCATACGGATAATCTCCTGAACTCTGCCGATATCGACTCCATATGCCTCGTGTGCCAACTCGAAAACGACGAGATGTTCTTCGCTCTCCGCAGCTGCCGGCTCGTTGTCCGTCACGGCTGTCACCTCCTGCGTACTCGGCCCGAGAGTGCCTGGTCCTAGCGATCTGGGACTCGTGATTTGATGTCTTGGAGCCTGGGTTGGGACAACGCCGGCTCCAAGATGCTAGATAACGAGTAACAGGACACTAGAGTGATATCGGCAGAATCGGGAGAATCTTTAGTGAACACTCACTATCGGCCAATATGTGGTACCCGTTCCGACCCTGTGGTACACTGAGGGTCCTGCGAGTCAGTCTCACATCCCGGAATTCCCTGTGGAGCGAACCTGGGGCGGACGTTTTCGTCGACGGCACCTCGACGGTACTTCAGCACGGACACGAAAGAAGGTCAGCCGGAGTTGGATGCTGGCAAGGTCGGCAGCGAAAGCGACGGAACGCGAGGCGGTGATGCCTTCGAAGGTGCGGATCGGTTCCGGTCCATTTTCGAGAAGGCGGCGCTGGGCATAGCCGTCGCCACCCCGGACGGCCTCCTGCTGGAAGCAAACCCGGCCTTCGCCAATATCCTGGGGCGATCTGTCGAGGAGCTATCGGGCAGGTATATCCACGAGTTCACCTATGCAGATGACCGCGCCCTGGAACAGGAACTGATACGCCAGGTTCTTTCCGGCGATCGTGAGCACTTCCGCCTGGAGAAGCGGCTTCTGCTGAGGGACGGGCAGGTCGCGTGGGGAAGTCTCACCGTCTCCCTGGTCCGCGGCCGCGAGGGTGCGCCACGCTTCGCCATCGCCGTGCTCGAGGATATAGCGGAACGCAAGCAGCTGGAGGAACAGCTGCTCCGCGCCCAGAAACTCGAGACGGCAGGAAGGATCGCCGGGCAGGTGGCCCACGATTTCAACAACCTCCTCGGCCCGCTGGCTCTCTACCCGGACCTGATCAGGATGCAGCTCCCCGAGGGACACCCAGCCGCCCGCTACTGCGACACCATGCTCCAGGCAGTCCAGCAGATGGCTGACATCAACTCGGACATGCTCGCTCTGGCCAGGAGAGCGCACACCCATCGCGAGCTGACCGACCTGAACAATCTCGTGCGGCAGGCTCTTGAGCAGGTGGGAAGCCCGCCGGAAACCCTCTCGCTGAAGGTCGATCTTGCCCCGCAGTTGCCACCCGTGCAGGGTGCGGCCGCCCAGCTCCTGCGGGTCATCAGCAACCTGGTGTCCAATGCCCGTGAGGCCATGGAAGACCGCGGCACGATTGGCATCAAGACCTACCTTGTGCGCGAGAAGCAGTCCCAGTCCGGGCAGGGCCAGAAGGGAAACACGCTCACCGTCGCCCTTGCCGTGACCGATTCTGGCCCCGGCATACCGCCCGATGTCCGCAGCAAGATCTTCGACCCGTTCTTCAGCACGAAGTCGGGCAGCAGAAGGGGAACCGGACTGGGGCTCTCCATCGTGCAGGCGGTAGCCGAAGACCATGGGGGGCGCGTGGAGGTCGCGAGCACTCCGGGAATCGGCAGCTGTTTCACAGTCTACATCCCTGCCTCACGGGAAGCCCTCCAGGGGACAAATGCCGAACCATTGGCCGGGGGAAGAGAGAGAATCCTGATCGTCGACGACGACCACGTCCAAAGGCAGGTGGTGGCAGACGCCCTGTCCCGACTCGGCTATCGAGTCGAGACTGCCGCCAGTGGGGAACAAGCCATCGAGTGCCTGAAGGCAGCCCCGGCAGACATCATGATCGCCGACCTCGTGATGCCAGGCGGGATGGACGGCTCCGAGACGTTTCAGCGAGCTAGAGAGACCCAACCCGGTCTCAAGGCTATCATAATCTCGGGCCTGGCGGACATGGAGGGAGTGCCGGAAGCTCGCGGCATGGGCGCAGGGGCGTTCCTGCGGAAGCCGATCCGGCTGGAGAAGCTCACATCGGCGATTCGGGAGGTACTCGACCGAAAGACGGGCTACCTCAAACCCACGGGGAAGTAACCCCGTCCCCAGTGCACCCCAGTGTCGTTTGACACACACACTACCGGGCAGTAGCATCCCCCATTGAGATTTCGATAGGAGCGGGAGTATGCGCGTCTTGATCGTCGGTGGAGCGGGCTTCATCGGCTCAAACTACGCCGACCGCCGTCTCGCCGCGGGAGACGAAGTGGTCGTGTTCGACAACCTTTCACGACCTAAGACCGACCTGAACCTGGAGTGGCTGCGATCGAGACACGGCGGAAGACTGACCTTCATCAAAGGAGACGTGCGGGACTACCGGGCGCTTGAGCAGGTCGTGGCGGGGGTTGACGTCGTCGCCCACCTGGCGGGGCAGGTGGCCGTCACAACCTCCATCGTCGATCCCCGCGAGGACTTCGAGATCAACGCCCTGGGCACCTTCAACGTCCTGGAGGCCGTCCGCCAGCACCGTCCCGAGGCGGCGCTCATCTTCGCCTCCACCAACAAGGTCTACGGCGGCCTGGAGGACGTTTCCGTGGCAGAAGAGCCCACCCGCTACACGCTGCCCGACCTGCCCAACGGCGTCCCCGAAACCCAGCCGCTCGACTTCCACTCCCCCTATGGCTGCTCCAAGGGAGCCGCTGATCAGTACGTTCGGGACTACGCCCGCGTCTACGGGATGCGCACCGTCGTCTTCCGCCAGTCCTGCATCTATGGGACCAGGCAGTTCGGAGTGGAGGACCAGGGCTGGGTAGCCCACTTCTGCATCTCGGCGGCCCTCGGCAGGCCCATCACCATCTACGGCGACGGCAAGCAGGTGCGCGACATACTCTGGATCGACGATCTCCTGAACGCCTACGACCTCGCCCTCCAGCACATCGACGTGGCGGGTGGTCGGATCTACAACGTCGGAGGCGGACCGGCCAACACCATGTCGATCTGGGCCGAGTTCCAGCCGATATTGCAGCCGCTCATGTCGAGTCCTGTCGAAGTCAGCTACAGGGAAGCGCGCGTTGGCGACCAGAAGGTGTACGTCAGCAACGTCGACAAGGCGAGACGAGAGCTAGGCTGGGCACCGGCGGTCTCCGTTCGGGAAGGCGTTGGGCGCCTCTGGCGATGGGTAAACGACAACCGGGACCTGTTCTAGCGCTCCGTCGCGCACTATACG
>JAJYKO010000851.1 GCA_021788565.1 Chloroflexota bacterium | reverse complement strand
CTCGGGGAACCGTGAAACTAGGGCACTCATTCCGCCGCGGTAAGCCAGTCCTGGCTCCGCACCCAACCGAGAATGCCCCTGCCAGAAAGCGAGGCCGGCAGACCGAGTTTGCCGCGGATGTTGCTAACGTGGTATCTCACCGTGTACGCCGAAATGCCTAGGTTCCTGGCGCAGTCCTGTCGAAGTGGACTGCTCCCCACAGCGGATGCCATCGGCTGGCGCAAGTAGTACTCGATGAATACGTGGATCTCGCGCCAGGTCAGACCATAATCAACGCGAAGGGCACGCACTCCTTCGCCGGAAATGACATCATCTTCGACAGCCTCGAGGATGTACCCCTTGATCTGCGGATCGGCGCAGCTGGCCAGCAACTCGGCAGGCCGCTCAGCTAACGCCCGGCGAGACAACTGAGTAGGAGCAATACCAGATCGCTGCTGTGCCGCTACAGACGTGCCAGAAGTGAGACGGGCAGATGGATCTGCATTGCCTCCCCGAAGACGGCGATCCATCAGTTGCGCGGCATACTCTGGCTGTATACCCTCTTCGAGTGCCTTGTCACACAGGAAGGCCACCAGCCTCGGATCCCACCAGAAGAAGTGAGAGTACCCGTCCGCTGCCGCGAGATCTAAAGCGCTAGCGAGGGTCTCTCTCGCCTCCGGCAGCGACAGGTCGTACTCGATACGCGCCTGGTGCAAGAGGGCGCTGGCCAACCTGAAACGATACCCACCCTCCCGCAGGGTCTGGATGCCATCTCGCATGTGCATTAGAGCACTCGATGGATCTCCCGCCTCACGCAGGGCCGCGGCGAGGATGACTTTAGCCGAGGATTTTGCCACGATGTTGTCCGAGAGACGCCAGTGATGGTCCAACTCCGTTGCACCCGACAGGGCGGCATCGGCCGGGCGCGTGAGCACAGCCATGAACGCCGCGTCCAGGCTCCCCTCCCACCCTCCAAATGCATAGGCCCTCTCCGCCTCCGCAAACCTGCCCGAATCACGCAACGCGGTACCCAGCCACGAGCCGATCCTCTCCTGGACCTGCCGGATATGCCGGCCAGACAGAGACAGCGCGCGATTCTCTGCCTCGATGCATCCGTCGAACTCCCCGAAGCCCCAGAGGATGGTGCCCAGGTCTATGAATTCCCAGGTGCGCTCGTACTCACCAAGGTCATGAGCGGCACCCAGGTCCAGGGACTCCATTGCCGCTTTCAGCGCCGCCTTGAGGTCGCCCTTTTGCATGAGCGCGAGGGCCATCTGTCGTCCAGCGTTGCTGCAAATCTCCAGCCGCTGAGTTTCCTGGACGATACCCTCGGCCTCGGAAAACGCCTGCCGGCAGGCTTCCACCGCTTCATCGAGCCGGCCAGCATCCCTGTACACCCTCCCCAGCCTGCACAGAACCGTCCCCTTCAGGTGACTGATTCCATCTGCTCTCGACAGGGCTAGCTCGTACTGGCGAACCGCTTGCTGAGTTTGATGCGATCTGGTCTTAACGAAGCCGATCTCGCGCAACGCGTATGCTTCGCCGTATCTGTCGCCACCAGTCTGAAAGGCCCGCAGCGCGCGCTCCAGTAGGCGCAGTGCCTCCTGATTGTTCACGGCGAGATAGCTCAGCCGAGCTCGGAGTACGAGCAGCCATGGCCGGGTCGCGGTAAGGTCCTCAGGGAGCGATTTCAGCCACTTCTCCACCGTCTGAAGGAAGCCGGCCATGACATGCTTCTCACCAATCGACTCGACCACCAGGGTGGCCTTCATGGGCTCTCCGGCCCTGAGATAATGGGCAACGCACTCCTCCCACTCACCGTGCGACTCGTAGTATTCTCCGGCCCGCAGGTGGAGCGCCTCTACCAGTTCTCGAGACTCCAACTGATGCAGCTTCTGACGCAGGAACTCCCTGAACAACTGGTGGTACCTGAAGGTTTGCCTCGCGGGATCCATGCTGGCGGTGAAAAGGCCTCTCTCTTCAAGGGTGAGGAGGGTGCGAAATGATGAGGCGATGCCGAGGAGGTGGTCGCAGACCTCGCCGGCCATCGTGCTCAAAACGGACGTCTTGATCAGGAACTCCCGAACAGCGGGCTCCTGTCGATCGAACACCTCCCCGGCCAGGTAGTCGTAGACCAACCAGGCGGAGGCGGCTGGATCCGCCAGAACCGCCAGCACCTTGTCCCGGCCACCGTACCGAAGCGACTGGGAAACCATGGCGATCCCGGCCGGCCACCCCTCGGTTCTCTCCTGCACCAGGGCAACCGTCGCCTCTTCCAGCCCGGGTCCGGTACCGGAATTCAAGAACTCGGCGGTCTCGTCCACGGTGAAGGACAGTGCATCCTCCTCGATCGTGCAGACCTCCTGTCGGGCCATGAGCTTGCCGAGCGAAAAACGGGGCACACCGCGAGAGAGGATAATGAAGCGAAGGTATGGAGGGCTGTTCTCGATGAGGGATCCTAGCAGCAGGTTGGCGTCGGGCTCTTGGTCTACGCTCTGGTAGTCATCGAGTACCAGGTAAGCGACTTCCGGGGGCACGTGGCTGGCCAGCGTGAGGAGGAACTCAGTCAAGATGTGGACGTCGCTAGCCTTCGCCCGGCGTGGGCGCGTCCCCACCGTCCCCACAGGTTCTGACCCGTTCGCCAGGTGGCGCAAGCACCCCCCGAGTCCCTCAGCCAGCCGAGCAGTATCCCTATCCATGCTCGTCAACTGGTGCCACTCGCTTCGAAAACCAGAGGAGCGAGTGAACTCGGTCACCAGGCTGGTCTTCCCATAGCCCGCGTCGGCACAGACTACAGTCAGCTTGCACTGCGTCGCCTGCGACAGGCTCTCCAGCAGTCGAGGACGGGAAACGTACATTCTGGGTAGCATCAGGCCTCCGGCCATCCGCGAAATCGGATAGCGAACAAGACCGGCCATCTTCCGATGGTCGGTCTCAGAGTAACAGATTGAACAGCTCTTGTGCGAGCCTGCTTCGCTACTGGATCACGTCCCAGTAGTGGCAGGAGACCCAGTGGTCGTGCTCCACCTCCACGAACTCCGGCGCGTCCACCGCACAATTCTCCCGGGCATACCGGCACCTCGGGTGGAAACGACAACCCGAGGGTGGGTTAACCGGGCTCGGCACGTCCCCCGTCAGGATCACCCTCTGCCGCCTCGCCTCCACCTCGGGATCAGGCACCGGCACCGCACTGAGCAGCGCCTTCGTGTAGGGGTGCAGCGGCCGCCTGTACAGGGTGTTCCTGTCCGCCAACTCCACAATCTTCCCCACATACATCACAGCCACCCGGTCGCTGATGTGCCGCACCACCGAGAGGTCGTGGGCGATGAACAGGTAGGTCAGGCTGAATTCCCCCTGGAGCTCCTCCAGGAGATTGATTATCTGCGCCTGGATCGATACATCCAGCGCGCTGATCGGCTCGTCGCACACGATGAACTCGGGCTCCACCGCAAGCGCCCTCGCGATCCCGATCCTCTGGCGCT
>JAJYKO010000023.1:2668-17216 GCA_021788565.1 Chloroflexota bacterium | reverse complement strand
ACTGGTCCCTGGAGGTGTGGGGTGGGGCCACCTTCGACGCCTGCATGCGGTTCCTGAACGAGGACCCATGGGAGCGACTCCGCACGATGAAGCAGCGGATGCCGAAGACGCGCCTCCAGATGCTCCTTCGTGGACAGAACCTCGTCGGCTACCGCCACTATGCGGACGACCTCGTGGAGCGGTTTGTCGGCAAGGCGCGTGAGAACGGGATGGACGTCTTCCGGATCTTCGACGCCCTGAACGATGTCCGCAACATGGAGCCGGCAATGAGAGCGGTGCGGAAGGAGGGGGGCCACGTTCAGGCCACCGTCTGCTACACCCTCAGCCCCGTTCACAGCAACGACGGCTTCGTAAAGATGGCAAAGGAGCTACTTGCGATAGGCGCGGACTCCCTCTGCATCAAGGATATGGCCGGGCTGATCTCCCCCAACGATGCCTCCGACCTGGTCTTCAAGCTCAAGGCGATAACGGACGTGCCTATCTCGCTCCACTGCCACTACACCAGCGGCATGGCCTCGATGTCCTATTTTGCCGCCGCCATGACGGGCATCGACCTGGTCGACTGCGCCATCTCCAGCATGTCGCTGGGCACTTCTCAACCCCCAACCGAGAGCATGGTTGCGGCGCTTGCCCAAACGCATCGTGCGACAGGCCTGGACATCAGTACGCTTTCGGTTATCGGCAAGTACTTCGCGGAGGTTCGCCGGAACTACGCTCATCTGGAGATGAACTCCTTCGGCGTCGACACCGACGTGTTGCAGTTCCAGATCCCGGGCGGCATGATCTCCAACCTGGTGAACCAGCTTCGTGAGCAAGGGGCAGAAGATAGGCTGGACGAAGTGCTGGAGGAGGTCCCGCGGGTCAGGGCGGAGTTGGGCTATCCGCCCCTCGTCACCCCTTCCAGCCAGATCGTGGGCTCCCAAGCGGTCTTCAACGTGCTGCTCGGCGAGCGATACAAGATAATCCCGAATGAGGTGAAGAACGTCGTGAGGGGCATGTACGGCCGCACCCCCGTCCCAATCGATCCCGAGGTCGTGAAGAAGGTGCTTGGGGACGAAGAGCCGATCGCCTGCAGGCCTGCCGATTTACTGGAGCCGGAGTTCGAGAAGGCGAAAGCCGAGATCGGAAACCTTGCGAAGAGTGACGAGGACGTGATCAGCTACGCCCTCTTCCCCCAGGTGGTAAGAGCGTTTCTGCCTAAACGCGGACAGAAGGCCGAGGGACTCACACCCGATCAATTGGTCGCCATCGCGGCGGCGGTAGCAGCCAGGTAGGGCAGGGAGGTCCAAGTTGGATATCTTCATGCAGTTCATGAACGTGCAGTCGGGCCCTACCGAGGCTGAGCAACCTTCAGCGGCCGTACAGCCCTCAGCCCTGATTGCCCAGTCCGCGGCGCTGTTGGCGCAGGCCGCGGCACTATTAGCGCAGGCGGCGGCAATGATGTCCCAGTCCGGTGGGCAGCTGACCGATGCAGGGACATCCATGACCCAGGCTTCAGCCCCTGCCACCGGCCCCACGCCAACGCCACCCCGGTCCGTGGGCCCAGCCGTCCCTCCAACTCCTGCCGTGGCTCCGTTGTCGCCTGCTGGAGCCGAGAACTTAGAGCCGGTGAGGGCCCCGCTTCCCGGCAAGATCCTGTCGGTTGCTGTTGGTGCTGGCGACCCTGTCCAGAAGGGCGACGAACTGTGCGTCATCGAGGCCATGAAACTGGGCAACCGCATTCAAGCGGACCTGGATGGGGTGGTGCGAGATGTGATGGTTTCCGCTGGAGATACCGTGGGGCAGGGGGCAATCCTGGTGACTATCGCCGTGCCAGTCTCGGGAGCGGGCATGCGGAGGCCGACTCGGATCCCCACCAGTGCCCCCGCTCCTGCCCCTGCCTCGGGTGCCGTGCCAGCCAGCGCCCCCCAGGACGGGGCCTCCACGTTGAGGCTCGGCGTCGCTGGTGCACAGCACCAGGTGGAGCTAGCGCCCGGTGCCAACAGCAGCTGGAAGGTGGTGCTCGACGGCGCTGCCTTCGAGGTGAAGCGAGACCTGGCGGAGCCGAAGAAGTTAGTGGTGGGTGCCAACGCGCACAGCGTGGAGGTGCGAGACCTCACCGCCCACTCCGCCTTCGTCCTGATCGACGGCGAGCCGCAGTATGTCGAGCTTTCGCGCGAGTCCCTGCCCGCGCTGCAGGCCTACTCCCTGGGCCTCGAAGGCACTAGCCACAGGGTGGAGATCAGGAACTCCCCAGAGGGACCTTCGACCGTGACCCTGGGTGGAGAGGTCTTCCAGGTGTCAGGCGACAGGTCCGACCCTAAGAGGATTCTCGTAAACGGCAAGGCTCACACCGTGGAGATCAAAGAGCTAGCGGGACACACTCTCTCAGTGCTGATCGACGGCATGCCTCAGAAGGTGAGTCTGGTGCGAGAGGCCTCACCGGCGGACGCCGTTTCCCCGGTTCCCCCACCAGCCATGAGCGCCTCCTTCCCAACGCCCCCTATAGCTCAGGCTCCCGCATCTCCCCTCGTGCCCCGGGCGGCTGTTGCCCCCCCTTCGCCTCGTCCGGCTCCGCGGGCGCCGGCACGGCCGGCCGTTCGAAAGACCGGTACGGAAGAGAGGGTTGTCGCTCCCCTGCCGGGGAAGATCCTCTCGGTGGTGGTGAAAGCAGGGGACGAGGTCCTCAAGGGGGAGGAACTGTGCGTTATCGAAGCGATGAAGGTGGGCACCAGCGTGGTGGCGGAGCAGGACGCGACCGTCCGCGAGGTTCTCGTATCTGCCGGTGAGAATGTCGAGGCTGGCACGCTCCTGTGCATCCTGGACTCGAAATGATCTGGACAAAGTTGAGCGCGCAGCTTGAGCGAAGAATCAGGCCCGCGCGAAATTGCATGGTCCGATCTCAAGATCGGCGATTCGTTTCGGCTGTAGGAATAGCGGGTTGCGCTAGGAGGAGAGGATGTCCCGCTAGATGGATGTCTGATACTGTGGCAGACCGTCGTGAGCGGATTCTGGGCGTCCACGACAAAGAAAAATCCGGCCTGGCTCTAGGCCAAACCGGATCTTGGAGCGGGAGACGGGACTCGAACCCGCGACAATCTGGTTGGAAGGCAGATTTACGTGAATCGCCGTTTCGAGCTCTTTTTCACCGGTTTGCGACAATCTAATTCTCGCGCCATTCAGGGCGGCGCGATGCCCGTAGTTGGATTATAGGCGGTAGTTGCCTGCCAGGCAAGGGTTTGGCCGACAACGAAGTTGGGGATGAGACCTGGTCCCCACGGTTTGTCTCATCATCAGACAGTTCGTCGAGTCCGTCAACCAGCTAGCTAGGATAGCGAATATGCGCATGAACTATCCAGTGCGGTACGCGGCTCACGGCTTGGGATACGTCAGCGCAGATGCTGTTGCTCCCGGTCCTCCGCCCTCAACCGAATGAGCAGAGGCCACAGCACCTGGACATGGGTGGTGGGCAGTCCGTCGCAAAGGCCCTGAATGGCGAGTCGAAACGTGTGCGCAAGCGATGGGACCGCATCCAGGAGGCGACTCACGATCTGTGTGAATTCTGTCATTACTTCCTGCGCCGAAGTGCCCGTTGCCCTTGCGATGTGAAGGGCGATGTCAAGAAGTGATGCTTTGCCATCGCCCGGACCATCGGCAGGAGCAACAATTCCATCCTCCCCGATCGCCCTAGCGAGCCCAACTAACTGTTCTTTCAATCGGGTAGCAAGCGCCGTACTCGGGAAGTTGGCTGCCTGCAATGCGGCGACTTGAATAGCGATCATACCTATCGAGGGTGCTTGTCGATAGAGTTGACTGAAGTCCAGACGAGACAACAGATCATGAAGTGGGTGCGACACACCTTCGCGGGCTGGTAGGTCGCCAAGGAAGACCAGCAGCTGAAGCCATCTCGCAGCATCGTCTGGATTCCCTGCGAGCGCCGTGACGGCTTCGCTAATATTAGTCTCCAGGCCTACCGACGAGAACTTGGTAGCTTCTTCCATGCCAACTATGGGAGCGAGTAAGGAGTCCCGGTCCGCCGACAAGAACGAACCTAGCCCGTTGAGAGCAAGGCGGGGGTCTCGCATCAGCCCAGTCATCGGCAGCGAGACGCCATTATCGCCCGTGACATAGGCAGCGATCTCCAGCCTAGCCCGGAGACTCTCGTCCATCAGTTCATTTACCCGACTTCCCAGTCCGTAAAGAACGCCCGAGAGAAGCAGATTGCCTCTATCCACTCTGCGCGGGTTGGCCAGGTCAAGCCGAAGCGCCTCGTTGCGCTCAAACGGCTCGAGACCCAGGCGCCTGGACGGTACCGCGAACATCTCAACAAGCCAGTCCGCGGGGGCCCCTACGGCCCTGAAAGTAGCGAGCAGCTTGTTGGCATGGAACCAGACCGTTGCTAGCCTAACGTGAGCTGGCCAAACTGAGACTCCAGGCAAGTAGTCAAATTCCTGATGAGCCCACTTCAGAATGGCCAGGAACGCATTCGCCTCGGCAATACCATTCTCGCTCAGTGTTTCGGCGACAACGTCCGCAGCCAAGACTTCATACTGAGGGTCACGATCTGATAAGGCGACCAGGATGCGGGTCAAGTGAAATCTGCCAACTGGCGACCTCGGGGCTGACATGAGCCGATCCACGAGACGGTGCAGGTTCTCCGGGTCAAGTTCTTGGAGTTGAAGGATCAAGGTCTCAGGTACTGCGATGGGAAGGCTAACCAGCCGCACCAAAGCCTCGTAAAGCCCCTCTTCTGCCGATAGATCCTTCGCGGCCTGTCCGAGATGTCTCAGGAAATCCTCTTCTGGCTGGCTGTCAGGCCCGAGTCTGAGATGGGAGAGCAGCGCGCCGGCCTTCGGCGGCATAAGCTCAGATAGACGGAACTGCGGCTTCGCGCGCAGATCCCGCGACAGAGTGTCGTAGTAGATAGCCGCACTGGAACTTCTCCAAGTCCTGGCAGCTTCAACTCGGTCTCGCGGTTCGGTCATGGAGGCAATTTCGGCAACGGCTTGCTCGAAAGCCTCTTGCGGGCAGTCGAACCACTCACGATGGGAGCGCAGGAGCATCTCCCTTCGCGAAGGAGACTCGGCCAGGAGCTTTACGGTATCGTCAGCAACCCTCATCGCTGCGCCGGAGGAAGGATGCCTGAAGCTAAACCCGCCCACCTGCCCACTATCCTCCCAAGGCTCGAAAACCACATCTGCGGCGGAGTTCGTGGGACAAATTTGGGCCTGTTGGCCGTTCATCGCCTGGGTAGCAGCTCTCCAGAAATCTGATACCGTGAACAGAACGTCGCCAACCTGGACAACGATTAGGTACTTGATGCCAATGCTCCTCATGAACTCCGCATCGCGGGCAAGTTCGTCTCGAAGCACTTCCGGTATGTCCTGGTGCAGGTCCCGAAGTACCGAGCGGGCGATGATCCCTCGCCCCGCCTTCCCCTCGGCGTCAATCAAGTCGGCGAACGCCTGCTTCAACAGACCAGCGACTGCTGGAACCATGTTGGGATCGGAGCCGAAGGACTCGTACAGAAGGCAGTCTTCCAGCCAGCTCAAGTACAACTTGCGAGGCGACGGGCTACCTTCTTGACCTTCGCTGCTGAGAACCACTGCGAGCGAGATCAACTGGGCCAGCCCGATGGCGGAGATACGATGCAGGCTATCGGTGGATACTTGCAGCTTCGCGACTTCAACGAGCGCGAGGTAGTCGAGTCGCAAGTTGTCCAGCAGCCATTCTGCTCTAGCCCGTCGCACTTCTTCATCCACCTGCTCTCCCCATACGTCGACAATGGACTCCCTGGTGGCCCTGCCAAAGCTCAGCACGAACATACCTTCGCCGAATGGATTTGGAGCCCCGTCAAGGTGGGAGGTCGTCTGCATGGAGCCGCCGTGCAGTAGGCAACTCGCAGCATACTGCCTCAAATTGATGAGTTCTCGGGTCTCGACAATCCGCCCGTTCTGCACGGGAGCTTGCCTCAGGTGGTAGAGAATGTCCTTCTTCTCGATGGGGATGAAGCGCACGTTAGCTGCCCGGAGAGAATTGAGCTTGGAGTAGTAGGTCTTCTCATCCAGTTCTCCTGCACCCACTAATGCCGTGAGGATTTCAATTATCCCCACTACTGGGGCGCCGATCCTATGTGAGAAGCTCGTGGTAAAACGGTCATCGACCCAGATCACGTCTCTTTCGCGAGTCGGAAAGCTCATGATGCTCAGCAAGGACGCGAGCGTCGGATCCTTGGCGGCCGCATCCCGCAATTCCTCAGGTTCCTCTTCTTGCGCCGGAATGTACTTATAGGTGCCGGCGTCAAGTCCCTTCCTGATTCGGTCTACGAGGTCCGCCAGCCACTCTTGCGCTTCCCCCTTCTGGTTCTCAAGCGTTAGTTCTGCCGCGACTCGCCTTATCTCTCTTTGCTCGATAGCAACCTGGAAGTGGCGAGAGGCAACCTCCAGAACGCCTGCGTTGGCGAGTTCGTCACAGGTGTTGCCGTAGAAGTAGATCCGCGAACCAGATGGCGGAGCAGCAGGGCTTGCACTGTGGGGTCTCCGCTGTCCCAGCCGCAGCAGTGCTCGCTCAGCATCCTCCTTGGAGAGTCGGCCCTGGCGCTGCAGGGCTTCCACTACTCCATGATTATCAATCAGGTTGGCCGCAACCTCTTCCGGTAACACTGGAGGACTTCCGTCCGCCTTTGTTGGTGGAGGCGAGAAGCTGACCATAAACCCTCCGTTGCGGCGGGCGGTGGCGAGAAGAGCTAACCAATTGGGATCGAGCGCCGACGCCCACGCAGCGTCCTCAATCGTTGTGACGACGTCTACGTCCACCACATGCAAAGCTCGTCGCGCCGCAAGGTCGAGGATCCGACGGTAGCCCTCCAGCCTCGCTGGCTGCGCTGGCGCCAAGCTGTCCATCATCTCGACCAGAGCTCGGACCGTGTCGCGCGAGATGTTCAGTTCCCCAAAGGCCCTCGATACTCTGTCGAGGATTCCCAGCTGAGCCGCCATCAGGACTGCGGTAGCGTCCACGTGAAGACGCCAATCTGGCGCCCTGGGAGGGAACTCATCAGGAATGAGTCGGCTACCGTGTCTAACAAACAGGGCAGGGGAAACAAGCGGGCGCTGATCAAGTTCGTTCTGTGCTAGAAGAGAGTGATACAGTATCACTAGAGGTAGCCCAGCTCGTTTGGTGAGGGCATGAACGGGGACCAAGCCCCGTGCGTAACTCTCTTCGGCCTTCAGCAACTCCTGGCGCCGTCTCGAGAGGATCGACACGAGTTCGCCATAGCTGATAACTTGGATTCCCCCTTTTCCTCCACTTGCTAGCTGGGCCATTCTGGCTTCCACTCGGCCGACCTCGTCGACGAGACCCAGTTCGTGTCCCAAGGTCACCGCCATTCCTACGGCTTCATCCGGCAGGCCACGCTCAAGCGTTCGTCTCCACAAGTCGACAGAAAGAGCCTTGTCGTCAAGACGAACGACCCGAGCCAGCCTAAGCGCATCAACGGCACTTAAGTCCGTTCGGTCTACAAGAGGACGGACGGCCATAGCGAGGCCCCTTATGTCAGCCTTGTCTAGCAGCACTTGAGCAAGAGTTAGGATGTTCAGCGTACTGGGATCATCCTTGACAAGTTGGGCTGCTCCCACCTCGGCTTCCGAAAGCACGCCCAGCGCCTGCTGAGCCTGAATCTGGATTCGTCTCAACTCAGCTGATGGCATGCGGTGAGTGAAGAGAGTGATGTACTTGTCGAGGAGATCCAGGCAAAGCTGGAACTGCCTGGCCCTGAACGCGGCAACCACGGCTGTGTTCAAAGCAGAGGCCGTCCCTATCTTTCTAACCAGCTCGTCAGCGCGATCCACCAGGCAATCCCATACGTTTCCGGCGGCCATCAGCTGGTATAAGTTCAACAAGAACCTCGGGTTCCTGGATTGAGAGTAACTCTCTTCGAGATGTATTCGCACAGTGGTCCAGTCGCCGTTTTGCCGCGCGAGAGCGAGCAGAGCTTGTGTCTTTAGATCTCGCACCTCTTCAGTGGCTTCCAAACCTGAGACCATGTGAAGGGCCGGCCTGATCTTCCCATCACTCAGCAATGACTTGGCGAACCAGAAGGTCCACAGCTCTTCCTGTTGTTCCATCTCGAACAGGGGCTTCTTCCTTCTCAGGAGCTTGAGAGCCCTCCCGGAGCCTCCCGAATGAAGGTAGCACGTGACCAAGGCGAGAACTTGCGGGATATCTGCCTGGTCACGATTCTCAAGTGAGGCGATAGCCGTCATGCTCGGCTTCAGATCCACATCCAGGTCCGATGCTATCGCCCAAAGGATCACAGGGGGATCGGTCCTATCATGCTTTAGTAGGACCGTGCAAAGCTGTGATGCTTGCTCCTTCTGGCCATCTTCAACCGCCATGCATGCAAGCCGCCAGATCGAGTAGTTACGCCGCAGGTCCGCCTGCTGCACGTGGGCATCAGCCAGCTGTTCAAAGACCTGCGCGGCAGCTTCCCGCAACGACCTGCTCTGTTCACTCTGTCCAACCAAAGCTGGGTGGACAGGTTCCGGGAGCGAAAAAAGGCGATCTGGGAGTGCTGCTGGAGATAGCGAGCTATGGTAGTTGATGATGGCGAAAGCGTAGCGAACGCTCTGCCAGCGCGGCTTCCGCTCTGCAGCCTTTTCGATACCCTGGCGCGCCTTATCTAGATCGCCTGATGCCAAGCTCGCGAGCGCGCCTATCCTCAAGGTACCGACGTTGGACGCCGCGAATGGACCGACCTCATCGATGACCTGCCTACACTCCGTTGTTCGGCCCGCACCAAGCAGGATTTCTGCGCGTGCGTTGATGCTGTCGATGTCTTGGCTCATGGCCAGCAGCGCCAAGACTTCTTCTGGCCTTCCCTGTTGATACGCTAGGATAGCCCTAGCGAGCGCCTGGTTGTCCTGCGGGAAGACTGACAGAGCTTCATCCAGCAGTCTTCCAGACAGCTCCAAGCTTCCGGTCAAGTCAATGAGAAGCATTGCCTCCATGCGGAGTACTCTCGCCCTCAGTCTGTTCGGCAGAAGCTCCCAACGGGTCTGGTCGCTCTTCCATCTCCGGAGCTCGACAAGAACGCGTTCTTCATGACCTTCGTTCCGCGCCTCGTTCCACGCCTCTAGCTGCCTTTCTGTGTCGTCCGCCAGTCGGCTCGCGGCGTCTTGGGCCACTTGGGAGAGGGTGCTTACCGTTTGCCGAGTCACCGGGTCAACATCTGGGGAGTACTCTGGGTGAGAGGTGTCGCAAATGAAGGGAATCCATTGGTCGGGGAAATCGAAGTATCTTCTAACTCGGGGAAGGGACGAAGCCGCTGAAGGATGGCGGAGATGCTCCACACCTCATAGTCTATTCCCCTCTCCCGGAAGATTCCAGTCTGCTGCAGGATTTCCTCCTGGCGGCTTCGCTCTTCCAGATCGCAGGAGACTATCAGGACGAACTTCTTTACACCGAAGTCGGACCAGAACCCATCCCAGTATGTGAGGAACTGGGTCCCGGCCTCTGCTATGTCGCTGGCCGGGAAGTCCTCGTAGCACTTGCACTGGGCGACCTCAAACTCGTACCTTCCACTCCGTTTCGCCAGTACATCGATCCCATACTGGGCCTGTCCGTTTATGCCGAAGACTTCACACGTCGCGATGCCTTCCTCTCGCGAATAGAGATCGCGGCAGAACCTCTGGAACCTGTACGCCCCCATCTGGAACAAGGGCGGGTTTTGTGATCGGTCAATGCCGGGAGGCATCATTTCGAATCAGCAACCTTCGCAACCGTACTTGGGGCCCCTGACGGCGTTTGCGGGGGCAAGCCTGTTCCAGTGCCATCGCCCGAATAGCCACATTGATGGGGTCCATGCAGAACACTGGCTGGATGCGGTTGGCCGCCTGGTCAGGGACGTCGCCCAGGTCCCACCTGTTCTCGTAGAGGGTAAGCATCCACTTCGCCCCGGCCTCAAGCGACACCTGAAACCTCTCGATAGGAGTTCCCACCTTCTGGAGCAAACACCTGACACTCATCTCGTCGGTTGCGATGGTGCCTGGGTAGGTGGATCTCTCCAATATGCCAACGCCCGCCGCGAGTGGGCATAGCGGTTCATGGTCCCTCCGTTCAGACTTCGCCACCGGAGCGACGCCGCAGCTCGGCATCGAGGGCGCTCAGGAACAGTTCAACCACGGCGGCTGCGTCCTGCCGATGGCGCGCGTCCAAGTCGCGGCGCCCCGGGTCGGCCAGGAACCTCGCGTAGCTGATCGGACCATCCTTTCGGGCACCGCCGGTGTGCTCGTCGGAGGTGAAGCGGGTGCGCAGGATCTCGACCGCCCGAGGCAGCAGCGGTTCGTCAGGCCAGAGCGCGAGGCGGTCGGCGAACTGGGCCGCTACGTCCTCCGGTCCGCGGCCGTAATGCATCAGGCAATAGACCAGGTCGTACGCGTCCTTTTCCTCGAATCGGTCCTCGTAAGCCAGCGCCTTGAGCACGACGAAGGGCACCACGTTGGCGAGGCGGACTGTCTCGGTTGCGACACCACGCTCGTCCAAGAGGGCGGCGGTCAGTTCCACCACGATGTGATCTCGGATGATGAGATGCGCCCCTGGAATCTTTAGCGCCGACAGCCGGCGCTCGCCAGGCAACTCGGCGATCTCTCCACCCGCCCCGCCATCGGCATCACAGAGCAGGTCCACGACGACGGTAATGCCCCCGCCGACCGGCCTGCGCCATGAGAAGTGCTGCGCCCGTCCCTCATCGTTCGCCCCCCGGACGAAGCCCAATGCCCTGAGGTTCTGCTCCAGCCGGCGGTAGGCCTCGACGGTTGCCAGCACCTGGAGGTCGAGAACGAGGTCTACGTCCGTTGTGCCGGCATGGGGTGGCGAGCTCTGCTGTCCCTCCGTCTGCCTCTGGATCAGGTAGCGAGGCACGAGGCCGCCCGCCAGGTAGACGCCGGCCTTCCAGGGTCCAAGCCCCCGCAAGAGGGTCACCAGCGCTCGCTCGCACAGATCGGCATGCAGCGCGGTGTACCCGCCCTGGTGCTTCGGCTTCACGGTTTTCTCTCTCCCGCGGATGGTTCCATCAGTAGCCGAGCCGCTCGGCGCGCAGGTGCCGAGCCTGTTCCTTGCCACGCTGAGGCCAGGCCCAGAGATCCAGGTAGAGTTGGACATCGCTGGCCACCAAGAAGCCGTCGACCTCGCGGTGGAAGAGGAGGGGCGAGCGTTCGCGGGTGGCGAAGAGGGTCACCGTCTCTCCCTCCTCGACGGGACGTAGGTCGGCCCTGCGGGCAAGTTCCTCCAGAGTGGCAGTGACCGAGGATGGAACGAGAATTGAGACGCTACCGGCTCCGGTCGTGTAGGGAGCGACTAAGTGGGCTCCGGAGCTGAGAGTCAGCGCGTGCTCCACCTGGAGCGAAGCAAGGGCGTCGGTCACTATCCGGACAAGCTCGCCGGGCTCTGGCGTCCACCGATGGAACCGGAGAGGGCTGTACTCAGCTAACGAGTGCGCTGCTGCCCAGGTGTCGACCAGCGCCCCCGGCTGACGGAGCACGCGGACTGCACCGGGCCCTTGCCCATGCTTCTCCATCCACAGCTCCCGCTCCAGGAAGGTGCAGACCTGGTGCACGGTTGACACGGAAACTTGCGCGCGCTCGGCCAGCTCTGTGACATGCCAGGATCTGCCGGTATCGAGAAGCAGGGCATGAAGCACCTGGGCAGCACTTCCACGATATGGACCGCGCAATATCCGGGGGCGGCCGGCGGGAACCGGCCGATCGATCAGGTATAGCGCCCACGGCAAGTCGACGTAGAGGCTGCCGCCCGAGTCCCAGTAGGCCATCTTGTGCTGGCGCAGCAGTTCACGACTCGACTTGGAGATGGCCGGTGCGGCGACCAGCGGCACGTCCGCCACGGACTGTTCGAGCCTCCGCATTCCAGCGAGCTGCCAGATGGCATGCTGGATGTCGCGCGGGTACCCACTCGCCTTGGCTTCGACTAGGAATCGGACAAGGTGCCCCTTTACCTCACTGAGGATGGCCAAGTCGACATGCCGATTGTCGACTCGCGCATCGGTGTCTACGGACCGGATCTCTACATCTGGCAGTTCAGTGAGGGCCTGGGTGACCTCAACGGCGTGGTCGATGGCTGCTCCTCCCCTCTCATTCTGAATGCCATTTTCGCTGCACACCGAAAATACCACAAATGGCGAATGGTTTCAAGGACTTGGACCATTTCAGGACTCCCCGAAAAGACAAGATCCCCGCTCGCTCTACGCGGAACGGGTCTCCAGAGCTGCGGACGGAACGAGGACCCGCGACAATCTGATTAGCTGGCAGATTGTCGTGGGGATTGCTGGCGGAGTGCTGGAAAAGAAAAATCCGGCCTGGCCCTAAGCCAAACCGGATATAGGAGCGGGAGACGGGACTCGAACCCGCGACGATCTGCTTGGAAGGCAGACACTCTACCAGACTGAGTTACTCCCGCAGGACTAGTCAACCTGGAATGATTATATTGCCCGTAAGTCTGTCCGTCAAACTCGCGTTCGCGCGTCACCCAGGGTTTCTGCCAGGATCTACACGCGGCTCGCTCGCCAGCTCCGCGACCTCGGGTAGCGCAGCCGCGGCCGCATGGGGTTGTCCCGCAGGAGCCGGCTCCGAGCGTCGCTGCAACCCCAGCAGCGCCCATGCGAAGCCCAGGACGTAGAGGACGCCAGTGCAGACGAATATCGCCCTCATGCCCATCCCGGTCGCTATCGCGGCGCCGGAGAGCGGCCCAACCCCGTTGGATAGCGACGTGGCCGTCGCCGTGAGGCCAAAAGCCGCTCCACGTCGCTCCCTCGGCACCAGGTTGGCCAGTATGGTGTTTGCGCTGGGCATCAGACCGCCGAGGAACACGCCGAGCACCATCCTGAGCAGCAACAGGTGCCACACCTGTTGCACGAGCGCCTGTGGAAAGTAGGCGATGGCCGCGCCCGCCAGACACACAGTCAGGATGACCGTGTGTCCGATTCGATCCCCCAGCCTACCCAGCACAAGGGCGGCGACGGCACTCATCACTCCGGTACACGCGATCACGATGCCGGACACAGTGGCCGCGTTCTCCTGGCCGTTCAGTTCCTCGATGAATAGAGTAAGAATGGGCGATATTACCTGAACTCCGAGCTGGATCAGGAAGATCACCGTCACCAGCATGGGCAGCGGGGAGAGTCCAAGGAGGGAACGAGCCTCGGCCAGCGGTCCCGGACGCGGAGCGCTCGCAGGAGGGGCGACGAAGCTCTCCTTGACGAAAACCACCACGATGGCTGCACTCGCCAGCATGAGGGCGGCCGCGGCGAAACAGGGGATCCGAAACCCCCAGATGTCCGCCAGCACCCCGCCGATTAACGGCCCCAGGGAGCTCCCGATGAAGACGGCTACCTGCATAAGGCCCAGCGTGAAGCCGAGGCGCTGCTTCGGGACGAAGCTAGCGGCGAGGGCGTTGCCGGCAGCGAGCGTTCCGCTAACCATGCCCTGGATGAATCGGAGGGCCACAAGCTGGGGTACTGAGGTCACCATCCCCATCAGGGCTATGGTCACGGCGGCGCCCACCATGGATCTGAGGACCATCGGGCGGCGGCCGTGCCGGTCCGCCAGGTTGCCCCAGATTGGCTGAGCCACCGACATCGACAGGGCGGTGGCGGCCACAGCCACGCCCGCCCACTGAGCAGCCTCCGTGGTGTCCGTTATCCCCAGGCTCTGAATGTACAGAGGCAGAAACGGAAACACGAAGCTAAAGGCAACCATGGTCATGGTCTGAGCTATGAACAGCGCCCCCAGGCTGCGCTGCCAGCTGTCAGCCCGCATCCTAGCTATCCACCCCCGGCGCATTATAGTTCGGCGTACAACGGGAAGGAAGGGCAGCTTCGATCTTGGCGCATCTATGGCGGCATTGCGGAGATTCACCAGGTGCGGCTATTATTTGGATGTCGGGCAGAATCATTCCCACCGCAGCTCACGCGACCAGCTTCGTCCCATACCGCGTCAGGAGGATCTGTGTGAATCTGGAAGAGGCAATTAAGACAAGAAGATCGATACGCAAGTATCAAAATCGAGAGGTGCCGACCAGCCTCATTCTGAGGGCCATTGAGTTGTCCAGCTGGTCACCCAACGGAGGTAACTACCAGCCGTGGAAGTTCTTCGTCGTGAAGAACCGAGAAGTAATAACGAAGATCGCCGACGCTGTGCAGAACAAGGTAGATCTGATAGCGAGCTGGCCCGAAGCCGAGCCTTTCGGGGATACCATGGTTCGATACGCGCGGAACGCCGCCTTCTTCCGCTCGGCACCCGCGCTTGTCGCGGTGGCGATGGGCGGCTACCAGAGCGTCGCCGACAGGGTGCTGAGGCAGCGTGGCCAGACGGATCCAGTCGCACAGGAGATGATACGGAATCGGGAAGAGATCAGCTCCCGAATCCAGACCATAGCGGGCGCCACAGCTCACCTTCTGCTCGCGCTGCACAGCCTGGGCCTGGGGGCCTGCTGGATGGCCGGACCGATGCTGGCGAGGCGAGAGATCTCCCAGCTGTTGGATGTTCCACCGGACGTGGAG
>JAJYKO010000023.1:0-2658 GCA_021788565.1 Chloroflexota bacterium | reverse complement strand
GTTCGCGCTGGTGCCTGTAGGCTACCCGACGGAGAACCCTGCGCCTGGACAGCGAAAGCCGCTGGGAGAGATCGTGCGAGTGATAGAGTAGCGGGACAATAGTCGCTTGCCGTGGGTCGGGCGAGGTAGAGAGGCGGGCGCTGAGGCGATAAATTACTTGTTGCCGGTGCGTCCGCGGACGCGTATAATCGGTTTTGAGCCACTCCGTGTGGGTGCGTCGAAGGCGAACGGGCCGGTAGAGTCGCTCGTTGTGGCGGGACGCAGGGACTTCGGCCAGTGTGGTGAGATTGACCCCTGCTCCCCAGATATCAGTATCGACGCATTCGCAGGGAGTTCAGTCAGTGCGTTTCATCGCCTTCATATGGTCAGCGATAATTTCTTCTTTGCTTCTGTTCACCTTCGTGGTGTTTTCGCACGAGCTCGTCCCCGGCGATCTCTCGCCCTTCGCCATGGATGTCGCTATGGTACTTGCCGCGTGGATGATCGGGTTGGTCAGCGCCGGTGCCATCCACGTCCTCTACCGTAGGTCGGAGCGCGTCGTCCAGCAGGCGACGAGGGACGAGACCATCGTGCAGATGGCCGGTGCCGTGGCCCACGAGTTGAACCAGCCTCTTACGGTGCTCGTCAGCAGCGGCGAACTTCTGTGCAACCACGATCACAGCGTGGAGGAGATGCGCGTAGTTGCGGAGCGCATGATGGAAGCCTCACTCCGGATGGCGGACATCGTGGAAAAGCTGCAGCGGGCAACGCACTACCAGTCGAAACAGTATGTGGGTGACGTGCAGATCGTGGATCTAGACAAGGCCGTCTAGTTTGACCCTATGACCCAATACCCAACACCCAACACCCAGATTGAGTGGCGCTCCCTATTCCCCGAACGGCGTGCAGTCAGGGCCACGTACACGTCGGATATCGTCGGGAACGTCGAGCGATTCGACGAACGCGACTGCATGTTCGCCCGAATGGATTTGCAAGCCGGCACGGAGCGATACGACTCTTACTACCGATCCCACGACGAGTTTCAGGCCGCCGATGATTTCCTCCGGGCGATGCCGCCCCTGGGCAGTTCTGGATCTCCGGCCGACGCCGCGATGATGGGCAGCCTGTTCGAGTCGATCCTTGAGATCGGTCGGGCTAACGCCAGTGGCGATCCTGGGGCCACCGGATCCTCACCAAGCAACCGCAGACCCCGGCTAGATCCTGCCGAAGCCTCTCTGAAGCTGAAATCGGTAGCTCGCCACCTCGGCGCCGATGCTGTCGGCGTTGGCCCCCTCAATCCTGCCTTCGTATACTCCCACGTCGGGCGCACCTTCTATGGGCAGCGGTGGGGCGAAGAGATACAGCTGAGCCATCCGTGGGCCATCTCGATCGGGGTCGCCATGGACCATGGGTTCCTGCGGCGATACGCCCCCGGATTTCCAGTGATATTGGAGAGCGCCCTGGCCTACGCGAAGGCGGCCGTCGTGGCGGTGCAGCTCGCGCTCTACATTCGAAGACTCGGCCACTCTGCCCGAGCGCACCATCTGCGTGACTATCAGTTGCTTTCCGTGCCGGTGGCGATCGACGCTGGCCTTGGCGAACTGGGACGCTCGGGCGTGCTCATTAACCGCGAGTTTGGGAGCGCCTTCAGGCTGGCCACCGTGACGACGGACATGCCCTTTGCCGTGGATGACCCCGTGGATCTCGGCGTGCAGCAGTTCTGCGAGAAGTGCCGGCTGTGCGCCATGGCCTGTCCGAGTGGGGCGATCCCGCGGGGGGAGAAGATCGCGGTGCGCGGGGTGCGGCGTTGGAAGCTATCCGCCGGCCGTTGCTACCACTACTGGCGAACTTGCGGCAGCGACTGTGCTCTCTGCCTCGTGGCATGCCCATGGAGTCAGCCGGACAGGGAGACCGAGGGGGTGCGGCCCAGGAGGTCGGAACCCGCCCTGGACCCGGAGACTTTAGCCGCCGTGGCGACCATCAGGGCAACGTTGCCGGCCTGGCTTCGGCGCTCGCTCGGAGATGCGAGCGTGGGAGGGCGAACCTCCGGCCGAGCCTCGTAGTTATGGCGCAACGGCGCAACCTCAATGGAAGACCACAAAGAGGGCGCAGCACCCCGACGCGGCATGGCGGCTCGCCCTCCCCGTCGGTCAGATCCCATCACCTCGTCCCCTACGGCTGTTTCTTCACGGCGAAGAGCGCCGTCCGGGCGAACAGGTTTGGCAGCAGGGAGACCCTGCGATCGCCGGAGAGATTTATCGCCTGCTCCACCGAAATGTGTTCGGCTCGGCACAGCCTCAGGAAATCGTTGATCGTCGTCAAGTGGATATTGGGCGTGTCGTACCATTCGTAGGGGAGATCTTCTGTGACCGGCATCCGCCCGCGCAGACCCAGGTCCAGCCGCGATCTCCAATAGGCGAAGTTGGGGAACGTTACTATGCCAAGGCGTCCCACCCGAAGCATCTCCCGCAACACCAGCTTAGGTTTACGCACGGCCTGCAGAGTCTGGCTCAGGATCACGTAGTCGAACGCCTCATCCGGATAGTCCTCCAATCCCTCGTCCAGGTCTCCATGGTGGACCGAGAGCCCTCTGGCTATGCAACGGTAGACCCCTTCTTCGGAGATCTCCACCCCCCTGGCGGTCACCTGGCGCTCCTTCACCAGCAGCTCCATTAGTTC
>JAJYKO010000850.1 GCA_021788565.1 Chloroflexota bacterium | reverse complement strand
CCGAGCTACAGGCAACCATGAGCCAATCCGCCACCATCCTCGCTTTTTTCGCCGCTGAACTGGGACAGGAAGCCTCAGCTTCCACCTGGCGACGGGTCGCGGCCATCTACCGGCGCCGCACCCGTCAGCTTTGGGACGCCCAGGCCGGCCGCTTCCGCGACTGGGACAAGCGGCGCAATGCCTTCATTACCCCCTCCGCCTCGAGCGACTACTGGGGCGGCGATCCCACCCGCTTCTCCCCGCTGTCGCTCACCCCACTGCTGTTCGACGTCGTCACCCGCACTCAGCGGACGCGGCTGCGAGCGGAGATGGAGTTCTACGACTCCCCACCCACCGTCGAGTGGCCGTCCTGGTCCTGGGCCGTGCTGGAATCCGCATCGTGGGCCGGCTTCCACGATTTCGCCGCTCGGACGGCCGCCGGCATCGTCGAGCGGGTGTATCGAGCCAACGACCGGCGAGTCTGGGAGGGGCCGCCTAACCCGATGCCGGGCGTCTCGCCCGAGTACTGGCCACTGGATCTGTCCAGCTTCAAGGGTAGCGCTGGCTACGGGTGGGGCGCCAACACCGCCGGTATGGTGATGCGCCAGTTGGTGGGCTTCCAGGAGAGCTCTTCCACCTCAGGATGTCAGTTCCGGCTGGTGCCCGGTCTGGCGAATTTCGAGGGCGAAAGGAACGGGATGGGGTATCGCGTCGCGAACCTCGGCTATCGAGGCCATCGGTTCGACCTCACCTACGAGCCGGTGCCAAACGGCATCGAGGCGACTCTGGAAATCCCCGAGCCCGCACACTGTCGCGTGCAGGGCGGCTCATCGAGCTACGACAGTGCCCAACCCTCGCGTGTCCATCGCTTCCGGCTTGCTCGGGGGCTGGTGGCACAGGTTGAGTTGCGGCCCTAGCCTGGCTTCCATGCCTCCATAATGGACCGCGAAAACCGGTAGCGAGCCCACAGCGTTTTGACTCGCAGAGTCGAACTCCGGCAACTTAGTCCTTGAACTTTCATGAACAGCATGTCATACTGAGCGGATGTGTTTTGTTAACCTATTTGGTGTATAATTCTTGCGTGAGCGCGGCTGCGGGTGAAGGTACTGTTTCGCTCGGAAAGGTTGCAGCGAGACTGCAACAACGAAAAGGCTGGTATCAAGCGGTGGGGGGCGGAGAACGCGCGGAAGCTGCGCCAGCGGCTGCAGGAGATGGAAGCCGCTGAGAACCTGGCGCAGCTCCAAGCGCTGCCCGGGGCCCGGTGCCATCAGCTGATAGGGGATCGGGACGAGCAGTTCGCGGTCGACCTGAAGCATCCGAAGCGCCTGGTGTTCGAGGTCGCGGACAGCCCTGTTCCGCGCAGGACTGATGGGGGAGTCGATCTGGCCCATGTGACCTCGGTGGTGATCTTGGAGGTCGTGGACTACCATGACTAGAAGAATGAAGGAAGACAGGTTTTACGAATATCGACCGGACTACATGGTGCCGCCGGGCGCTACTGTCCTGGAGACGATCGAAGCGCTTGGGTTGACCCAGACGCAACTGGCGGTGCGAACTGGTCGAACCCTGAAGACGATAAACGAGATTATACAGGGCAAGGCACCGATCACTCCCGAGACCGCCATCCAGCTCGAAAGGGCTTTGGGGGTACAGGCGAGCTTCTGGAACAATCTGGAGAGCAACTATCGGAGTCGTCTGGCCGAGCTGGAGGAGCGGAGGCGTTTGGAGGATTGGGTCGGCTGGCTGAGACAGTTTCCGGTCGCGGCTTTGGTCAAGCGTGGAGTGATCAGGGAGGCAAGAGAAAAGACTGTCCAGGTCAGGGAAATCTTGTCTTTCTTCGGAGTAGCCAGCCCTGACGCGTGGGAAGAGCTGTGGTCAGAAGTGCGAGTAGCTTACCGAAGGCCACGCACCTTTCAGAGTTCGCCCGGTGCTCTCTCGGTTTGGTTGCGCCTGGGGGAGCTCGAGGGGCGGCAGATGAGATGCGCTACGTACGATAGGGCGAGATTTCGATTTGCATTGGCCTCTGTTCGCGGACTAACTCAAGAGAGGGCCGCGGTGATCCAGGGAGAGGTGAGAAGGCTTTGTTCCGAGGCGGGGGTAGCGGTTGTGTTTGTACCGGAGCTGCCCGGTACATGCGTGAGTGGAGCCACCAGATGGCTGTCTCCGGAGAAGGCCTTGATCCAGCTGAGTCTGAGGCACAAGAGTGATGACCACCTTTGGTTCGGGTTCTTTCACGAGGCTGCCCACATCTTGAGCCACGGCAAGAAGGAGATCTTCGTTGAGGAGGAGGTAGCTAACGACGACCGGGAAAAGGAAGCCGACGACTTTGCTTGCACCAGGCTCCTGCCTCCTGTCGAATATCGACGGTTCGTATCCTTCGGCGACTTCTCAGAGCAGGGGATCCGGCAGTTTGCCGCATCCGTTAGAATCGCCCCAGGGATCGTGGTTGGCAGGCTCCAACATGATGGCTACGTCCCGTTCTCTCACTTCAATAAGCTAAAGCAGCAGTATAGGTGGATCGAGCGGGGTGGAACGACCGTAGTTCCCGTGCAGATGGAGTCTTCCGGTGGTTGATCGGTCAGTTGTGAAATCAGTCCGGAGCTACTTGAATGCGTTGCAGGCGCGGGGCTTTCCTGTGCAGTTTGGTGTGGTCTTTGGATCTCAGGCGACGGGGAAGGCCGACCGTTGGAGCGACATAGATCTCCTGGTTGTCTCACCTCGTTTCGACGGCGATGTCAACTGGTCTGACATGGATGCCTTGATGCGACTTGCGGCGCGAGTTGACAGCCGAATTGAACCTGTACCGTGTGGCGAAACGCAGTGGAAAGAAGACAGCCGCAGCGCCATCATCGAGATTGCGCGGCGGGAGGGCGAGCGCATTCTACTCTCTGAAGTGGCCTGACTCGGTTCGCCTCTTCCGTCTTGCCCCAGGTCGGGTGGCACGGGTAGAGTCGGCGCTTCTGGGGTGTTCTTGAGGATGGCGATCTCCTCAGGACAGGCGCCCACGAACCGGGCCATCTTCCCCCGGACTTGCTCCCGCTGCTCTTCGCAGGCCTGTACCGCTCCTGCCCCACGGAGCGACACGGCGGACAGGCGCCGGCCGATCGCCTCCACGACGGGAGCGGGCATGGTGCCAAAAGCCGCGTGGTTCAGGTAGGCCAGCTTCCTGGTCACGGGGAACAGCTCCCTGGAGGATTCTATGGCGCGCCTTCCGTATTCCACGGATTCCACGGCTATCTTTCTCCCAGTAGCGGACTCGAGCCGCCGGATCCCCGCTTCGCGTTGCCGAGCCGACTCGCGGGGGACGCCTGGTCTTCCCCCGATGAGGATCTCGGAGCGCTGCTCTTCGAGCATGAAGTGCTCCAGATGCTCGCCGCGACGTTGACGGGATTTCCGGCGAGAATGTATGCTCCCTGTTTATCGACGCGGATTCCGCTCTTGCCGCTCTCAGTTCGGTCGCCCGCGGCCGTTACTTCGTACTGG
>JAJYKO010000849.1 GCA_021788565.1 Chloroflexota bacterium | reverse complement strand
TCAGCAACCTTCGGGAATTGCTCCTTTCCCACTATGTAAATGCTGGCGGCGTTGACCGTGGCGGAGAGGCCGCCCGCGAGGAAGATCCGGTTGTTCGAGCTGTCATCCCAGGCGATGGTCCCGTCTATGAAGTAAGGGTATACCTCCACGGCCTTCTCGACCGCCGTCACAGTCTCGGGGCTGTTGATGGCCACGGTCTTGCCATCTTGCTCCACCTCCTTGCCCCCATGGGCCCAGAGCCAGGAGTACCAGAACGTGTTCGGGTCGGCCGGCGAGTGGCCCAGCGCCTGCCCGACCGGTTTCCCGAACTTCTTCATAGTCTTGG
Source organism: Chloroflexota bacterium (assembly GCA_021788565.1). The sequence continues at coordinate 3,143 of JAJYKO010000849.1, read as the reverse complement.
CCAGTGTGAGGTACTCGTCCCACGTCTTGGGGATGATCGCTCCAGCCTGCTGGAAGTAGTCGGTTCGATAGGCGAACAGGACGGGCTGCATAAGGTGCGGGACCGCCTTGTAGACGCCGCTCACCTTGGCTTCGGCGTCCAGGGCACCGAAGAACGCCCCCTGCTCCTTCGTGATCTTCTGGGCCACGTCGGTCACGTCGGCCAGGGCGTTGCCGTATAGCCACGCCCAGTCGTACTCGAGCTCAATGATGTCCGGACCAGCCTTGGCCTGGATGGCCGCAGCGATGCGAGGCTGAAGTTCGGTCTGATTCACTCGCTCTGCGGTGACCTTAACCTTGCTCTGTTGGCTCCACTCGGCGAATTGGCGGTCCTCCTCTTTGTCCTGCTCCGGCACGAACATGACCTGCGAGAGAAAGTGCACCTCCTGCGACTTGGCCACCGCCGGAGTGCCACCGCTAGCCGGGGTGGACGGCGTGCTTGGTGCACAGGCAGCAAGTATGGAGGGAAAGGCGGTGGAACCCGCAGCGACGGCCGCAGCTTTCAGAATGTCCCTCCGGCTTAGCCGCTTTTGGAACCAATGGTCAGACATGGATGTCTCCTCCTCGATAACACAACAGTATTTACTGCCGCCAGTTTCGGAGAAATGAATTGTTCGGACGACCATTAGATGCAGCACAGCCTGCGGAGCCGGCACTGGTAGCCGTTGAGGTATGCTTGCCGCGCCGTTGCGGATGTCTGGGGGTGTACCTTGACCAGGATCTGTCTCCGAGTGCGAACAGGCGACTCGGACTTCGTCACGGGCCACCAGAGACGTGGCCGGATGCCGCGACGCAGTTCGATCGGCCCCGAGTCCATGATGGGTGGCGAATAGTGGTTGCCTGGGTCCCTGTGAAAACGACTAAAAGCAACTAAGAGTTTTGCTATTTTATCGCACGTTCTGCTGTATGGCCTGAAGCCCTCCTTAGATAAAGCTGAGGAAACACCGGTGAGTTACTCTTTCTTAATTTTCATTTCACCCTCCAGTAATAGGCGAGCATATCCGGCTCGTGAGTGGGCGCTTGGAGGCTAGCGCCGATCGGGTAGCGCCGCGATAATGGACTCGGTGCATTGCGCGGTGGAGGCCGTTCCGCCGAGATCGGCTGTGTGGCTCTCGGGTGATGCGAGTGCCGATCGGACGCCCTGTTCGATATCTCGTGCCATAGAGGTCAACCCTCGGTCTCTTTTTCGCGCTGCAAGCCAGTCGCACATCATCGCCGCGGAGAGAATGGTAGCCACGGGGTTGGCCACTCCCTTACCCGCCAGCGTGGGAGCCGATCCGTGGGCGGGTTGGAACACGGCGTGCTCGCGGCCTATGTCGCCGGAAGGCGCGAGGCCCAAACTCCCCACCAGACCCCCTGTCAGATCTGAGATGATGTCGCCGAACATGTTCTCCGCGACCACGACGTGAAACTGCTGAGGGTTCAAGATCGCCTGGGCGGCGTAGGCATCCACGTAGATGTGATCCCAGGTCGCGCGATCACGATATCGAGCCGCCACGATGTCGAAGCGGCGCCGAAAGAAAGCGTACGAGCGCAACACGTTGGCCTTGTCCACACAGGTGACGTGAACCGAGCCGTCAGGCCTCGGATGCGAGAGAGCCCAGTCGAATGCGAATTCCACTATCCGGTCGATGCCTGTCTCTGTCACCACCATCGTATCGGTTACGACGGAGTTCCGTATCACCGACCCGCCGTTGCGAGACGCGTACAGGCCCTCGGTGTTTTCCCGCATTGTCGTGATTGCAAAGGGTTCTTCGGTTCGCAGCGGACCTGGTATGGACGGATAGCGGACGGCCGGCCGAACACCGGCGTAGAGGTCCAGGTCGAAGCGCAGACGAAACTGCAGTTCTGGACCGGCTTCCGTCCCATCCGGCAAGAGGACGTCAGGAAGCCCCAGCGCCCCGAGAAAGATCGCGTCGGCGGAACGGCAGGCGCGGAAGTCTTCTTCGCTGTAGGACACACCAGAGCGGGCGTATCGCGCGGCTCCGACGTCCAGAGTCTCGGCGTCAAACCGAACGTCGTACCGTTGGGCCACCACTTCCAGGACCCTCACACCGGCTTCGACCACCTCGCGGCCGATGCCGTCCCCCGGCAGTATGGCTACATTCACCTTCGTCATTGGTGACTCGCCCTTCTCAAATTGAGACTGGAACTATGACGGAGGGAAGCGTCATCTCAGATAGAAGTCGAACACCACCCTCATGGTTTCCACGTACCCGGTAGTCTTACTGCTGGAACGACAGGTTGAAAACGAACCGCGCGTTGCGGTCGCAAACGGTGTCCCACTGCGATGGCGTCAATTCAGCGATCACCGAAACGCTCCTCCCTTGGTACGGCTGCTCACGTGGGTTTGGTGTCTCAAGCGGAGCGAAGAATCGCGATCATTTCCTTTCGGGCATCAGCGCGATGGCGCTGATTCAGATCGCGAGCCAGGTTGCCATCGCGATCTCGGATGGCCTGGAAGGTCGCTTCATGCATGGCGGTGGAGGCGTCGAGGTGGCGGCGAGCCCGAATGGTCAGACGGCGCACGCGCCGCAGCTGGTCGTTGACCCTGGAAACCACCTCCTGAATCTGGCGGTTATGCGCAGCTGCTAGGATGATGCTGTGGAAGGCTTCGTCGGCGGCTATCCATGCCGCGAGATCGTCGCGAGCCAGCGCCTCCTTCTGAGCGACTACGGCCTCCTCGAGCCGGCGGATATCCTCCTCCGTCGCTCGCTGGGCAGCCAGCTTGACCGCCATGCTCTCCAGCCCCTCCAGCATCTCGTATATCTCCTCCATGTCTGAGGCGGAGAGGCTGCTCGCGAAGATGCCCTTTCGGCCAAGCGAAACCGCGAGCCCGTCGTGCTTCAATCGGGCGAGCGCTTCTCGAACCGGGGTTCTGCTGATGTCCAGCTGCGCGGCCAACTCGGTTTCCAGAAGAGGGTATCCGGCGGGTATTGTACCGTCGATGATCCGGCGCTTGATGTCTTGATAGGCCCTGGTTGCCATCGAGTTGTCTGCTCGGACGCGCGCGAGGCTGGTGGCGGCCATGGGCAGATCCCTTTCCGAACTGCGCATACCGTACTGTATACACGCTGGTGTACATAATAGAGCAGAATATACATG